>NZ_CAJPJE010000057.1:0-12636 GCF_905369875.1 Actinomyces sp. ICM47 | reverse complement strand
GGATGAGCCGGGCGGGCCGCATGCGCATGGCGGCGCGCACGAGGTCGGGCAGGGTGACGGCTCCTCGCCCTTCGACGTTGGGGGCCCGTTCGACGAGGTGGACGCAGTGCGGGTGGGCGGGCGCAATTTCGGGGACTTCTTCGATGCAGACAATACGCTCACCCGCAGGAACAAGTGAGAGTGCGGCGCTTAGGAGGGTCGTTTTGCCGCTGCCGGTGGCCCCGGAGATGAGGACGTTTGCGCGCGCCGCGACGAGTGCGCGAACGAGGGGACCCACGGGTGGGGTCAGCGTCCCGCACGCTTCAAGATCACCGATTCCGAGGCGGCGAGTGCCGAGCACGCGCAGCGAGATGAGAGTGCCCGAGCCGGACACGGGCGCGAGCACCGCGTGCAGGCGCACTCCCCCGGGTAACGTCCCGTCGGCGATGGGACTCGCGTCATCCAGACGCACCCCGCACGCGCTCGCCATGCGGATTGCGGCGCGGCGCGCGTCCGCCTCGTCGGGGATGCCGACGTCGACGCGCACCAGTCCCCCGCCTCGATCCACCCAGGCTTGTCCTCCGTTGATGAGGACATCGGTGACGCCAGGCGCGTCCACGACCGAGGCCAGGGCGGGATTCATGCCGCGCTGGCGAGCGCGCAGTTCGTCGAGGATCGAGGCCGCCTCTGCGGCACCGCAACCCGGGCGAGCAGCGCGTGAGACGGCGCGGGCGGGTGGATCGCCGCGCGCGAGGAGTCGCAGGGCGCTGGTCATGTCAGGCCTCCAGGAGGAGGGAGTCGTCCCGCTCGTCCGCCCTCTCCCGGGAGAGGGATGCGGACAGGTCTAGCGCGTCGAGCCACTCGGGTGCGCCCCGGGACGAGCATCCCTGGGAGCGATCACTCGGGGACCGACCACTCTGCGATCCGCACGCCTCCAGGGCCCGGCGCAGTGCCCGCAGGTGGCGACCGCGGCGAGTGGGGGCACGCAGGATCGATCCGGGCGCACACTCGACGAGGCCGGGGCTGCGTTCCGCCCGTTCCCCGACCACGAGAGTGAGCGCGGGGGCGGGCGGAGGAGCGACCGCCAGGCACGCGGCCATTGCGGCAGCTCCCTCGAGGTTCCCGCGGGTGAGGAGGATGATCGCGTCGGCGCGGATAACCTCGGCGAGGCGAGCAGAGCGGCGATCCCAGCGCCCTGCGTCGACGATGAGGGGTGCCCCGATGGAACGGCACGCGGCGGCCACGCGCGGATCGTCGGCGCTCGCTCCCCCACGCTCGTCGCCGACGAGGGCAGGCACCCCGTCGATGATGGGAAGATGGTCTGACAGGGCGGGCAGGTAGGAATCCTCGCGTGTCTCCAGGTCCGCCCACCTGACGCCCGGCAGGTCATGGTCGCGGGCTCGCGCGATGCCGGGCACCGACCCGGAGGCGTCGACAATGATCGGGCAGGGAGTCCGCAGTCTCTCACCGCAGCGATCGGCCTCGTCCCCCCTCCCCAGCCACGGCCTCGTCCCGAAGCGATGACGCCCGCTCCCCCAGCGCCGCCACCACGGCGGGCGCGCAGTCGACCGCGCGAGCATGCGCACGAGCGAGGTGACCCCGAGGCCCCCGGCGATCCCGGCCACCATCCAGACGGGGCCGGTGCGCACGCAGCGCCAGGAGGCCTCGGCAATGAGGGAGACGAGCAGGGCAGTGTCCCCGGGCAACACGACCTGGCCACCCGCGCCGACGCGCACGCACGGCACCAGCGTGGGAACGGGCACGCCCGGTGCCGCCAGAACCAGGATCGCGCTGGAGGGTTCGGAGCATACTCGCGCGCCCGCCAACGTGACGGCGTCACGGGCGCGCTCGCAATCACGCGAGGTCAGACCGATGAGGGCGACCGACCCCCCGGCGAATTCAGTGTTTGTGTCCATCTCCCAACGGTGCGCCCGGGAACGCGCGGGCGTCTACCGGCGGACGTGCCCCTGTGGACAACGCCGACACGAAATGCCACCCTGTGCATAGAGGGATCCGACGGCGGACCCCTGTGGATAATCCCGACGCTGGAGTAAACGCAATGGTACGTGCGGCCTTTTTTGACCTGGATAAGACGATTCTGGACACGTCGTCGAACGTGGCGCTATCGGGTCCGTTTATCGAAGCTGGCCTCATGAATCGTCGCACCGCCATCACCTCATTCCTCGTACAGCTGCCGTACCTGCTCTCGGGAGCGGACGAGTCGCGCATGGGGCAGATGGCCGAGGCCATGGGCCGCATGGCCCGCGGCTGGAACGCCGCGTTCCTCGAGGCCACGGTCGAGGATGCGCTCGAGCGCACGATCGAGCCGGTATGTTACGCGCAGGCGCTGCGCCGCATCGCCTACCACAAGAGCATCGGTGACGTCGTGGTGATCGCGTCAGCGTCGGTGGAGCAGGTGGTACGCCCGATCGCGACGATGCTCGGCGCGGACGATGTCTTGGCGTCGAAGGCCGCCGTGGATGAGGACGGATGTTTCACGGGCGAGGTCACGCACTTCAACCAGGCGCAGGGAAAAGCGGATGCGTGCGAGGCCCTGGCTCGCTCACGCGGGTGGGATCTGTCTGAGTGTTCGGCGTACTCGGATTCGGTGTCGGATGCGCCGCTGCTGCGCCTCGTCGGCCATCCCTACGCGGTCAATCCAGACCGCGCGCTGCGCGAAATAGCTGAGCGTGAGGGCTGGCCCACGCTCACCTTCACGTCCACGGTGCGCGTCCTGCCGCGCCGCGTACCCATGCCCGCGAAGATCGCGGTGCCCTTCCTGGTGGGCGTGGCGGTGGGCGTCGCGGCCAGCTCGCTGTTGCGCCGCTGAGCGGCCACGAGCAGCTAGGAGAGCCTGCCCGCCTGCACGTGGCGGGCGACGTCGCGCCCGACCTGGGCACCGTAGACGACGCCCGCGCAGTAGTGGGTGATCCACCGGGCCAGGCCGGCCTCGTCGGCGCTCACCCATCCTGCGAGGGAACGCCCCGCGCGCGCCGGGTCGAGCGCGTCGTAGGCGCTCGGCACGCACACGCCGGTCGGGTCGACGCCGCGGGTGACGAGGATCCACCGGGCCAGTCCCCCTCCCACGACGGACGAGGCCTGGGCGAAGACACGCCGGAATCGGAAGTGGGCGGTCAGAGCGGCGGCGACGGCCAGGGCGGGCGCGTCGCAGCGCGCGTAGCCCAAGGCGGGGGCCAGCAGGGCGGGGTCCGTCGGCACGGCAACCTCACGCGGCGGGGTCAGACCGGAGGCGACCAGGCCGGAACAGGCGTCCCTGTGCAGCCCGGCGATCAGCGCGGGCAGGGGCGTGGGGGCCACGCGCGCACCCCCCTGGGAGCGCGTGTTAAGGGCGGGAAAGTGGGAAGCGAGGTTCCATTGCGAGCGCCAGATCCCCAGGGCAAGCGCGGCACCCGGGTCCGAGGCAGCGCCTCCTTCGTCCGCCATGGACAGGGCGCGCACATCGTCAACGCTGGTGCGGGCACCCTCGATAATGGACAGGGCGGCGGCTTCGCGAACGGCTGCCTCAGCGCGAGCCTCCTCCCAGCCTCGTCGCAGGCCCTCAGAAAAACGCAGGTCCGCAAGCGCGGCGTGCGCCTCGTCCATGGCGGATGCGACGTCAGGGCGCGCGGCGGCGGCACGCAGCACGGCAGGAGCGGGGTCAACGAGGGCTTCGATACTCACCCCTCTACACTAGGGGCATGACGCTTTTGCAGCATCGAAGCCTCTCCGCGCGCCTGCGCTCGGGTCTTTTCGCGTTCGTGTTCGCTCCCATCGCCCTGGTGTTCCTGGGGTCGTCGATGGTGGACGTGCAGGCTCTGGCAGCCGTGGGCCAGCCCCTGGCCTCGGTTGAGGGACTCATCGGCCTGGCGCTCGCCTCCCTGCTCCTGGCGCTCATTGCGCTGAATTGCGAAGAGTCCAGCACGGGAATGGTTGTAACCTTCGTGTGGTCGATCATTGTGGGAGCCACCCAGTTCTACGGTGTGGCGCGCATCCCATTTCTCATGAGGTCATCGGTCGAGCCCGACGACATGTCCGCGGGAGTCGTGTGGAGCCTGTACCCGGTGTGTCTGTCCCTGATGCTGGGGGCGTGCGCGCTGACGATCAAGTCTGTGCGGGTGCGCGCCGGGCAGTCGACGCGCATGCCGCTCGCGCGTGTGCACCGTCATGCCTTCGGTACGACGGTCGCGATCCCCGCCGCTCTCGCCGTCGCCGCGCTCATGATCGGTGCGGCGCCCTCGGATACGACGAGCGTGGCGGCGCTGGGTCTGGAGGGTGTGCTGAGGGGGCATTCGATGGGCCACGGCCTGGCGGTTGGGGTTGGGCTGGCGTTGGCGCTTCTCGTGGTGAGCGCTCGGTGGTCGATCACGGGCACGCAGCTGGCGACGTGGTTGATTCTCGTGCTGCCGACCTACGTGGTGGTGCCGGTCTGGGCGTCGCTGACGGGCAACGTCATCGTTCCAGGGTCGTCGATCCTGACGAAGGTGGCGCTCGCGTGCCCGACGTTGGCGGCGCTCGGAATGGCGACAGGGTGCGCCTCGCTGGGTATCCTGTGGGCACGTATCCGCGCGGTGAGGCGCCTCGATTCTGTAGAAGATGCGACTTACAATCAGGGGCCTACCGCAGAGTAATGCGCACATAAGGCCACTGAAAACGTAATATGTGGGCAGGTATATGGGCAGGTATAAAGGAGGAAGCATGTCCGAGAATGAGTCCGACGTCCAGCGCGAGCGCGCCACGGATGACCGCGACAACGTGGTCCTAACCGGTGAAGAGATCGAATTGCCCGGTGACGGTTCCGATGCGGCCGCGATCATCGGCGAGGCCAGCGAACCGATCAACACGGGCGAGATCGAGTCAGTTGCAATCGGCGGCCTGACGGATCGCGTGCCCGGAGCCGCACCGCTCAAGCCCGCCATTGAGGACAAGATCGCTACCGGTGAGTTGCCCGTCGTCCCCGCACCCGCCGTTGAGTTCGCGGACGAGGCCGACTCAGATTTCGCTTTCGAGGATGAGTTTGAGGATGCTTCCTCTGATGCCCCCGAGGCGGGTGGATTCGCCGAGCAGGAGGCCGCACTCGCCGACGATTTCGCGGTCGACGATGAGGACATGGAGCCTTCGCGGGTGGATGTGCCCACCGCCAAGGCACCGGTCTTCGCAGAACCCGTCGTGGAGGAGTCCGTGCACTCCCCCATCATGACGCCCGCGCAGGCAGCCGCCGCGCTGGGCCTGAACCTGGATTCCGTGCGGGAGGACCACGCCCCGGTCACGCAGGAGAGGCACGCCTTCGTCGAAGAGGCACCTATCGAAGAAACCGACGCCGAGGATTCCACGTACGCGGTTGGTGGCGCTGCCGCTGAGGCTACCGAGGCCTCGTCCCTGTCGCTGTCCTCACGCCGATCCATGATCTTCGGCGACGACGAGCCTTTCTCCCCGTCCATCCCGGCACTCAGCCCCGCCGCTCAGGAGGCGCGCGCCGCCGCTGAGTCCACGGCGGACGCCGCCGAGGAGTATTCGTCCATCGACGTGCCCACGACGAAGCTGCCGAAGCAGAGGGACGAGGAGAGCACCTACACGGACGTGCCGACGCGCCAGCTGTCCACGCGACGGTCCGAGCACAGGGCCGCTTCCCCCTACCCCTTTGAGGACCAGGATCAGACTGATACCATGACCGATGGTAACCTGGACGGCGCAGCCGTCGCGGGTGCCGCTGCGGTCGCGGGCGCAGCCGCCATGGCAGGCGCAGGTACCGCTTCGGGCAGGGATGAGGCGCCCCGCCGCCGCTCCCTGCTGAATGCGCAGGACGACGAGCGCGACGCCGCCACCCTGGCCTCGATTGCTTCTGCGGGACGCGAGCGCTCCGAACAGTCGGCTTCGGCTCGACTGGACGAGGAACTCTTCGGCCCGATGCCCACGGCCACCGAGATGCCCTCGCGTACCGGCGCGCACGCCCTGTCCTTCCTGCTGTTCCTGATCCTCGCGCCCCTCGGCTGGTACCTGGCTGCGGACGCGGGTGCCCGCATGACGCTGGCCGAGGATGCACCTATGTTCTCGGGTATCGCATCGCTAGCGGCGCTCGGCGAACTGCTCGGCACGATCGTTCTTTCCATGATCCTGTGCACGATCGCCCGCCGCTCCTCCTTGGGCGCGTGGATCATGGGCCTCCTCTTCCTGCTCATCGGCATGCCCTGGGTCCTTGCTCCCGGCATCACGGCCAAGGCTCTTCAGGCACCGCTGACCGCGCTGTCCAGCGCCAGCCCCTTCGGCGAGAACCTCATGCACCACCTTCAGGCTACCGGTTACTCGGGCCGTTTCGTTCTGCTGGGTGTTCTCCTGATGGGCGTGGGCTACATCAGCCACTCCGCGCGCCGCACTGGCCGCTCCGAGGAGGCACTGCGCACCTCTATCGAGGCCGTTAATCCCGCGGGTGCCCTGTACTCCAAGCGCGCCCGCAAGAAGGCCGCGAAGGACCTGACGCGCAAGTGAAGAATCTGATCCCCGCCAGCGCAATCGAGTTGGAGGGTCCCTGGACCCATCGGCACGTGAGCGCTGGCGGAGCTGCATTTCATGTCGCCGACATGGGCCAGGGCATGGACCATGCGTTGGTTCTGCTGCACGGTTTTCCCGAGCACTGGTGGTCCTGGCGCGAGGTCCTGCCCCTTCTCGCGGAGTTGACGTCGCGCGTGTTGGCCCTCGATTTACGAGGCTTTGGTACGTCCGATCTAACGCGAGGGGACTGCGACCTGGCTCAGATGGCCGATGATGTGATCGGCGTCGTGCGCGCCCTCGGTATCGCGTCGTTCTCCGTGGCGGGGCTGGGGCTGGGAGGTACGGTCGCGTGGATGATCGGCGCGCTCGCGCCGCTCGAACTGCGCTCGGTAGCGGTCCTGTCGGCTCCTCACCCCCTCGGTGTACAGCCACTCGTCGGACATGCGCCCTGGGCGGGCGGCCGCGTCCTCCAGGGTCGATTGGCACTGCCCACGGGCCGGGAACGTGCCCTGCGCTCCGGTTCGCTTGTGACGACCGTCTACCGCGCGTGGGCCTCGCCAGCAAACGTAGACGGCCTCGTGTCACAGTCGGGACCTTACCGTGCGGCGCTTCGCCGCCCGTTTGCCGCCCACACGGCCTTGCGGGGCCTACGCGCCACCCGTTCACTGTCGCGCGAGCTGCGCCGCACCCTCGCGGAGCCGGTGAAGGTTCCCGTCCTCTCACTCGTGGGGCGTGACGACGGCGCATGGTCGATGTTCGATCACGCAGCTGACGCGCAGTTTGTCGACGCACCCCTGACCCAGATCGTCATTCGCGAGGCCGGGCACTTTTTGCCCGAGGAAGCACCCCAAATGGTCGCCGAGGCCTTGGCGCAGCACGTCGATGCACACGACATTTAGCTTGTGTTTCATTAGACAGCTCACACAAATCGCAGAATGAAACATGTTTCACCTGATAAATAGGGCATAATGGTGTGATACGCGGTACCTCCTAGTGATCGATATAACGCATGGGAATCGCCGCGCAGCCTCAAACGGAACGCCCGAGCAATCGGGCACGAGCGGAAGGAGCTCCGCACCATGATCGGTGACGGCAACTTCATCAGCCAGGTGCCGCTGTTCGGTGGCCTTGATGATGCACAACAGGTGTCCCTCCAGCAGAAGATGGGTCATACGACCCTGCGTCGCGGTGAGACACTCTTCGACGAAGGCGATCTCGGCGATCGCCTCTACATCGTGACCGAGGGCAAAGTCAAGCTCGGCCACACCTCGAGCGACGGCCGCGAGTCCCTCCTCGCCGTCCTCGGCCCCGGCGAGATCATCGGTGAGCTCACGCTCTTCGATCCGGGTCCGCGTTCAACCACCGCGACCGCCGTGTCCCCGGCCTCGCTCCTCTTCCTCGAGCATGAGGATCTCATGCACGTGCTCGACACCAACCCGACGCTGGCGAAGCATATGCTGCGCGCCCTCGCACAGCGCCTGCGCCGCACCAACGAATCTCTCTCCGACCTCGTCTTCTCCGACGTGCCCGGCCGCGTCGCCAAGGCCCTCCTGGATCTGGCTGACCGCTTCGGCACCGCAACCGACAAGGGCGTCCACGTGCCTCACGACCTCACTCAGGAAGAGCTGGCCCAGCTGGTTGGCGCCTCCCGTGAGACGGTTAACAAGTCGCTCGCCGACTTCGTGTCGCGCGGCTGGATCCGCCTGGAGGGTCGCGCCGTGACCCTCCTCGACGTTGACCGCCTGGCGCGCCGCGCCCGCTGATTTCTCACGCGAGTGGGGTCCGATACTGAAAGGTATCGGGCCCCACTCGCGTCTCAGGATACGGAAAAGGCCGCGGCCACTCACGCACCTGAATGCGCGACGCCTGCCACGGCCTCGTCCATGATCACCGACGCATCGGTCAGTTCTGCATCGCTCGCTCAGCCCTCAATCGGACGCTTGAGGTAGGCGACCAGATTCTCGGCACCCGTCGGTCCCGGAATGACCTGGACGAGTTCCCACCCGTCGGCTCCCCACTGATCGAGGATGGCTTTCGTCGCATGCGTGAGCAGCGGAATCGTGGCGTATTCCCATTTAGTCATGAGTTCATCCTACCTGCCATCTGGGGGCGAACGTAGGACAAAACCCGAGGCACATGCGGACTGCGCAACTCCCTGGCAAGCGAATCATCCGAGGAACGCAACCACTCCAGCCAATCCTCTGCATGCGGATAATGGCGCAGAATCGCGCGACGCTCCCGCTCTGTCAGGCCACCCCACACGCCGTAGTTGGCCTCGGATTGCAGGGCATCCGCCAGACACTCGATACGAACCTCGCACTCGTAGCAGCGCAAGCGAATCTGACGCTGCGATGCACCCTGCACGAAGAGCGCGTCCGGCTCAGTAGACGCGCACAGTGCGCGCGCGACCCAACTCTGGTCGTCGCCGTGGGCTGACATCGTCGATCTCCACCTCACTCTCCTCCGACTCCTACATGTGACCATACACACATACCATTGTGGGTGCAAACGGTGCGACTTGCTATTAGTGCGCCAGCGCATGCACGATCAGGTGAGTGTCACGCCTCGCGAGGTGTCAGATGAGCCGGGCGGCACGTAAGCTAGGAACATGTCGCACTCTCATTCCCGCGCTGTCCGGCCAACCCAGCTGTTCGCCCTCCTCTTGGCGTTCCTGAGCGTCTCAGCTCTGATGGGTGTCGTCGGAGCAGGCATGCTCGTCCCCATCGCGGGGCCCACCGCACTTGTCGCGAAGTCCGCTCCCTCGGTGTTCAACGAGCTGCCGGGCGACCTGCAGAATGTCGCCCCGGCTGAGGAATCGCAAATCCTCGACTCGTCGGGTGCGGTGATTGCGCACTTCTACGACAAGCAGCGCATCGTCGTTCCCAGCGCGAACATTTCTGACGTCATGAAGAAAGCAATTATCGCGATCGAAGATAAGCGCTTCTACGAGCACAACGGCGTGGACGCCACCGGTATCGCCCGCGCGTTCGTGACGAACCTGGGCGACTCCGGCCGTCAGGGTGCCTCCACGATCACCCAGCAGTACGTGCGCAACTCGCTGGCTGAGCGCGGCTATCTCGAGGGCGACGCCGATCAGGTCAGCGCCGCTACCGAGCAGACCACCGAGCGTAAGCTCCGCGAAATCAAGTACGCGCTGGCCCTGGAGAAGACCCAGTCGAAAGACGAAATCCTCACCGGCTACCTGAACATCGCGCCCTTCGGCCCCATTACCTACGGCGTTGAGGCCGCCTCGCAGCGCTACTTCTCGAAGTCCGCCTCCGAGTTGAACTACCTCGACGCTGCTCTCCTGGCTGGCCTCGTGCAGTCCCCCGTCCAGTACGATCCCCTCGTTCACCCGGATGCCGCTAAGGAACGCCGCGACACGGTCCTAGCCGCTATGCTCGAGCAGAACGTCATCACGCAGGAAGAGTACGACAAGGGCATCGACACGACCATCGACTCGATGCTGCACCCGACCGTTTCCTCGGAAGGTTGCTCCGGCGCGGAATCCTCCAAGGCCTACTTCTGCGACTACGTCTTGGCTCAGTTCCTGGAGGACCCCACCTTCGGTGAGACCCGCACCGAGCGCGAGCGCATGCTTAAGACTCAGGGCATCACTATCCGCACCACGATGGATCCCACGATGCAAAACGCCGCCTTCTCCTCGCTGACAAACACAATTCCCGTCGGCGATGCCTCCGGCCTTAACGATGCGCTTGTCTCTCTGGACCCGCGCTCGGGCCGCGTCCTGGCCATGGCCCAGAACACGACGTACGGCATTGAGAGCGGCGAAACCATGTCGAACTACTCGGCCGATGGAAACTTCCAGGTCGGCTCGACGTTCAAGGTCTTCACTCTGCTCGAGTGGTTCAAGGAGGGGCACTCCGCCTATGAGACGGTCGGCTCCAACAACACGTTCTACGGCAACGGATCCTTCAAGTGCGGTGGTCACGCTATCTACACTGATGGCTACCAGGTCAATGACCTCGCGGGCAAGACCGGCACCATGAACGTCGTGCGCGCAACCGGCCAGTCGGTCAACCAGGCGTTCGTCAACATGGCCTCGCGCGTGGACTTCTGCGCGATCTTCGACACGGCATATAACATGGGCATTACCGAGGACGGCGAGGTCCCCTCACCCTTCCCCGCAAATATCCTGGGTTCTGTGTCCTCCGCCCCGCTGCAGATGGCCTCCGTGTTCGGAGCCATTGCAAACTCCGGCCAGCAGTGCACGCCGCAGTCCATCGAGTCGGTAACCGACCGTGACGAGAACGTCCTCAAGGAGTTCTCCGCGGACTGCAAGGAGGTCATCTCCGCAGACGTCGCCAACAAGACAGCTGCCCTGCTGACTGCCTCCGCCGGCCAGTACTACACGTCCACGCGTCTGGGCGACGGTCGCCCCTTCGCCGCCAAGTCGGGTACGACCGACGGCCACGCAAACACCTGGCTGACAGGCTTCACCCCCTCCGTCGTCACATCCGCGTGGGTGGGCCACGGTGCGAACTCCTCGCAGGAAGTCGGTTCCGTGACCATCAACGGCAAGTACTACGGTGAGATCTACGGTGAGACCTTCGTCGGCCAGAACATCTGGGCACCCTACATGACGCAAATCCTCGCCGGAACGCCCGTTGAGAACGTGTCCAGCGCGAACATTGGCTCATCCACGAGTCGCTCGAACCCAACCCCGGCTCCGACCAGCAGCAACTGATATGACACCGACACTGACCGATACCGCCGCCTCGTTCTCCCGACGAGGCCTTGGTGTCCTGCGCACTGCAGGTGCCGTCATCGGGGGGCTCGGACTCGCCGGGATCGCGGCGGGTGGTGCCGCGCTGGCATGGGGTTCGATTGAGCGAACTATGCCCACCCTGCGCCGCTACGATGTGCCCATCGAGCGCGACGTCCCCGAGGTGACGATTCTCCAGATCGCTGACCTCCATCTCTTCGCCGGGCAGGAGTTCCTGCTCCACTTCCTCTCCGATGTCGCTTCCTCCGAGCGCTTCGACATGGTCGTGGCGACGGGCGACAACTTCGGATCGCTCGATGCTTTCGACATGGTGATGGACGCCTACCGGCCGTTCCTGTCGTATCCAGGTGCCTTCGTCCTGGGGTCAAACGACTACTATTCGCCGATCCCCAAACCTTGGACGCGCTACCTGATGCGCTCCACGCCGCCTCCCGCACGCGTCGTCCCGGACCTGCCCTACCTGCCGATGGTTCGCCAGATGCGCGACGCCGGTTGGGTGGATCTATCCAACGCGTCGGGCACGCTGTCGCTGTCCGGCGGGACTGTCTCGCTCCTGGGGACCGACGACGCACATATTTTCCGGGACCGCATGGTAGCCCCGGCCTCGTCGTGGGAAGAACCCGGGGCGCTACGCCTGGGCATTACGCACGCGCCCTACACGCGCGTCGTGTCTGCACTCACCAGTGAGGGGGCCGACCTGATCCTGGCCGGTCACACGCACGGTGGTCAGATCGGCATCCCTGGCATGGGGGCGATCATTACGAATTGCGACATCGCACGCCACTACGCCAAGGGCCTGAATCGTTGGGAGGCACCCGACGGCTCCCAGGCATGGCTGCACGTCTCGGCTGGTCTGGGCACGTCACCCCACGCCAAGGTGCGCATCGCAACGCGACCCGAGGCCTCCCTCATCCACGTGCATCCCGCGTAGCTGAGGCTCAGTGTGGGCCACTCACCGCACGCTCATCTTTGCGGCGTGGCACACACTTCCCATTGTCCGCCGATCTCGGTTTGGGTTTTCCGACGAGGTATGGCTATACTCATGGGGCACCGGGGTGTGGCGCAGCTTGGTAGCGCGCTTCGTTCGGGACGAAGAGGCCGTGGGTTCAAATCCCGCCACCCCGACGGTGAATCGCCGGGACCGTTTGGTCCCGGCGATTTTGTATGTTCATAGCCAGACCGATTGCCAGCACGGGCGCAAGGGCGGGAACGAGGCCGGGGTGGGTGGCGTGGCGACCGTGCAGCACGCGGCGACTGCGGTGCCCGAGAGCGGCGGCAGGGTACCCTTCGGCATGCGGGGGTTATAGGACACTACGTGTTGCTGGAAGGGTAACTTTTCGTTGTGTTGGTGCGGGAAAGTCGGTGTTTTAGTTGGTTGGGACCAACTATGAGGATGGACAGATCGTGTTGCTAGCAGGGTGACT
>NZ_CAJPJE010000056.1:0-12798 GCF_905369875.1 Actinomyces sp. ICM47 | reverse complement strand
TTCTGTAATTCAGGAAGAAGGCGGCATACGTGTTCCGGCTTAGTCTCGTGGGGTCGGAGTTGTGTAAAAGCGACAGGCTCAGCACCGTGCACCAGCTCCGTGACGGAGGCAGCCAGGGCCTTCTGTGCGGCACGCTGGTGAGGACGCTCGGCGACCTCAAGCGCCAGAGCTTCGATCTCCTCGCGCGACTTGAAAGTGAAGATCTTCAGGAAACGGACCACGTCCTCGTCAGCCACCTGCAGCCAGAACTGGTAGAAGGCGTAGGGGGTCATCATCTCCGGATCGAGCCAGATAGCCCCGCCCTCAGACTTGCCGAACTTGGTGCCGTCGGCCTTGGTGATGATCGGCGTGGTCATGACGTGGGTGTCGACACCCTCAACCTTACGGATTAGGTCGACGCCGCCGACCATGTTGCCCCACTGGTCGTTGCCGCCGGTTTCGAGCGTGCAGCCGTGACGACGGTAGAGCTCGAGGAAATCGTTGGCCTGGAGCACCTGGTAGGAGAACTCCGTGTAGGAGATACCCTCGTCTGACGCGATTCGACGGGCGACGATGTCCTTGTTGAGCATGGTCCCCACGCGGAAGTATTTGCCGATAGTGCGCAGCAGGTCGATGGCGCTCATTTCCTGGATCCAATCCAGGTTGTTCACCATCTGCGCGGCGGCCGGTCCCTCGAAGTCGAGGAACTTCGAGATCTGAGCACGCAGGCGCTCCGCCCAGCCTCGCACGACCTCGGTGGACTGTAACTGGCGCTCGCCGCTCTGACGCGGGTCACCAATCTGACCGGTCGCTCCGCCCACGAGCGCGAGTGGGCGGTGGCCCGCAAGCTGCAGGTGCCGCATGACGATCAGCTGGACGAGGTGGCCATGGTGCAGGGAAGGGGCCGTCGGGTCGTAACCGCAATAGAAGGTGACAGGTCCGGCGCTCAGGTGTGCGCGAAGCGCCTCGAGGTCGGTGTGCTGCGCGAGCAGCCCACGCCACTGCAGGTCGTCCAGAATGTCTGTCACGAAAGTTGTCCTTCCTTGCGGATTTCACGGGTTATTGTGATTGTAAGTGTATCGGCTTCGCAGCCAGGGGCGTTAGCGCAGCCCAGCGACCGCCCACTGCCATGCATCCGCGAGGCCAGCCCGGGCCTCGTCGAGCTGCTCGGCCACGCGTACCGGTGCGGTACCGCCGCGACCCAGGCGCGCGCGGACGGACCCGTCGACGGTGAGCACGGAACGCACCTCGGGGTCGAGATGGGGCGAGGCCTGGGCGAGTTCAGCATCGGTCAGATCCGCGAGTTCCACTCCCCTGGCTTCGGCGAGGCGAACGCAAGCACCCGAAATCTCGTGCGCATCGCGGAACGGCACGCCGCGCTTGACGAGCCATTCAGCGATGTCGGTGGCCAATGAGAAACCCTGAGGGGCGAGCTGGGCGAGGCGCTCGAGGTGGATGGTCATCGTATCGATCATGCCGGCGACGGCGGGGCACAGGACGTCGAGAGTGTCGATCTGATCGAAGACGGGTTCCTTGTCTTCCTGCAGGTCGCGGTCGTATGCCAGGGGCAGGGCCTTGAGGACAGCGAGGAGGGCGGTCAGGTCGCCGATGAGGCGGCCGGCCTTGCCGCGCGCGAGCTCGGCGACGTCGGGATTCTTCTTCTGCGGCATGATCGACGAGCCGGTCGAGTAGGAGTCGTCGAGCGTGACGTAGCCGAATTCCTTGGTGTTCCAGATAACGATCTCTTCGCTCAGGCGGGAGATGTCGATGCCGATCTGGGCGCAGATGAAGGAGAACTCGGCGACGACATCGCGCGCGGCGGTGCCGTCGATAGAGTTTTCGACAGAGTCGCTAAATCCGAGGGCCGCGGCGATGCGGCGCGGATCCATGCCGAGTGTGTTGCCGGCGAGCGCGCCGGAACCATAGGGAGAGATGGCGGCGCGCTTGTCCCAGTCGCGCAGGCGGGACACATCGCGCAGGAGCGGCCACACGTGTGCCAGCAGGTGGTGAGCGACGAGGACGGGCTGGGCGTGCTGCATGTGGGTACGTCCCGGCATGACGGCGTCACCAGCGCGCTCTGCCTGGCCAACGAGGGCCTGGGCGATGTCAAGGACGCGACCGGCCAGGTGGCGAGCCTCTTCACGCAGATACACGCGGATGAGGGTAGCGATCTGGTCGTTGCGCGAGCGACCGGCGCGCAGCTTACCGCCCAGGGTCGCGCCCGCGCGCTCAATCAGGCCGCGCTCGAGCGCGGTGTGCACGTCTTCATCGTCGGGGCTAGGAACGAAGGCTCCTGAAGAGACGTCAGCGTCGAGCCGCGACAGAGCGTCGTGCATGTCCGCGCACTCTTGGTCGGAAAGCAAACCAACGCGATGCAGCTCGTCGGCATGCGCGTGCGAGCCTGCGATGTCGACGTGGGCAAGTCGGAAATCAAAGTGGGTCGAGACACTCAGCGCGGCAAGTGCCTGCGACGGCCCGCCAGCAAAGCGGCCACCCCACAAGGACACGTGCGTTTCGGACTGCGACATGGTGGACCTCCCGAGGTCGACAAAGGGAATAAACGTTCAGGATCTAAGAGTATTCGAGATACTGTCGTGCCGCCGACGGCCATACGATGGGTACCTCTCCGCGCACCTTGACCCAGGTGGCGATAATGACGAAGAGCATCCAGTTGCCTTCGAAGAGAAGGCGGGATTCGGTGAAGGACTGGATGAACATGGCGATCATCAGAACGGCAGGGATCACGTCCCACAAGTTGTCGTCGATGTGGGCGACCGCAACCTTGATGACGCGGAACAACGTCCAGATGATCGCCGCCGTCGCCAGGAACGCGCCTACGCAACCTGTCGTCAGGGCCGCCTCCACGTAGGCATTGTGAGCCTGGTTCGTCGATGTTCCGTCCTGACGCACCACAAGGCCCGCGAATGGTTCCAGCCACGTGGGCCAGCCAATAAACCATCCCCAGCCCCCAAGCGGGCGCTCAGCGATGAGCGGCGCGACGGAGTGCCAGATGATGGAGCGCCCGCTCATGTCCGGGCTGCGCCCAAAGGCATCGGCGATCCAATGCCGCGCAAAGAACGCAATAATCGCCGCGATGACGCCCGTCCCCGTGAAGATACCGACGACGCGCAGGCGCAGGTGCACGGGGACGCGCCGCTGAACGACCAAGCCCACGACAACAGTCAAGCAACCCGCGGTAGACAGAGCGACTGTCGCGGATTGCGTGAGGAGCAAGGTGACACCGCACGCAGCGAGCCACGCGAGCGTGGAGGGCAGCGCGCGCCTGGTCTGCATCCAGCGCAGCACCAGGCACACGGCCAGGAGCAGCGCTATGAAGGCCAGCGGGTTACGGTTACCGGGGAAGCCCTGAATCGGGCCTCCCTCGAATAATCGCCCGTCCACCCAATAGGAGGACGCAGGCAGGTGACCTCTCCCCCACAGGGTGGGCGGCGCCAAGGGTCCCCGACCAATGACGGCCACCACAAGCTCGAGAATGAAGGAGGAGGCGATAATCCATTGGAAGGACAAGATGAGTGACTCGACCAAATCCGTCAGCGGCAGAGCGACGGAGACGGCTATTGCCACTAAGGTGAGCGCCGATTGGACCACCCAGTATTGGGCGCTCAGCGCTGGGTCAATCGACCAGATGCACGTCACGGCGCACCACAGGACAAACATGCTGATCGTCGTCGGGAAACGACGCAGCAGCAGCGAGCGGCCGGAGCTGCGGAAAAGAACGACGAAGGCCGCGAGGAGAATGAGCATCGGAACGAGAGAACCGATGTCTCCGAAGATGCCGCGGATACCCTTACCCGCAAACCCGACGAAAAACATGCCTGCGACCGTGTAGCGCATCATCCGTTCGTGCATGGCCTCATCCTGATCGACGCCCGCCGTAGCATCAATCGCTGCACTCTCTTGATACGTCATACCGACACAGTAAGCGAGGTGGGAGCGCCGTCGCCGACGCTCCCACCCCTTGAAACACAACTGAAACATTCCCTGTGAGAGAACCCTCAATGAGTACTCAGTACCCCATATCAACACCGAAGCGCACATCACGCGCAGCGGCCAGCTTGGACTGCAAGCCGTAGATGTCGATGAAGCCGCGCGAGGAGGACTGGTCGAAAGTATCGCCGGTCTCGTATGTCGCGAGGTTGAAGTCGTAGAGTGAGGACTCCGATCGGCGGCCATTGACGGTCGCGCGTCCGCCGTGCAGGATCATGCGGATATCGCCGGAGACATACTGCTGGGTGTGCTCGATGAAAGCGTCCATCGACTTCTTGAGCGGCGAGTACCACTGGGCCTCGTACACCAGCTCGCCCCACGTCTGCTCGAGCTGACGCTTGTAGCGGTGCTGCATGCGCTCGAGGGTGACGGCCTCGAGGGCCTGATGGGCCTCAATGAGCGCGACGGCTCCGGGGGCCTCGTAAATTTCGCGTGACTTGATGCCGACGAGGCGGTCCTCAACCATGTCGATGCGGCCGATGCCCTGGACGCCGGCGCGACGGTTCATTTCCTGGATAGCCTCAAGCGGGGTGACGGGACGTCCGTCGATAGCGACGGGGATGCCCTTGTCGAAGGTGATGACGACTTCGTCCGGCAGCGGCGGGTAGGTGGGGTCATCGGTGTAGTTGTAGACATCCTTGGTGGGGGCATTCCACAGGTCTTCGAGGAAGCCGGTTTCGATGGCGCGGCCCCACACGTTCTGGTCAATCGAGAAGGGGTTGTGCTTCGTCGTTTCGATCGGCAGGTTGTGCTTCTCGGCGTACTCGATGGCAACGTCGCGGGTCAGGGCAAGGTCGCGCACCGGGGAGATGCAGTCCATGTCGGGGGCCATCGAGGTGATGGAGACCTCGAAGCGGACCTGGTCGTTGCCCTTGCCGGTGCAGCCGTGGGCGACGGTGGTGGCACCGAAATCGCGGGCGGCCTTGACCAGGTGCTTGGTGATCACGGGGCGAGACAGCGCGGATACGAGCGGATACTTGCCTTCGTAGAGCGCGTTGGCCTTCAGGGCCGGCATGCAGTATTCGCTTGCAAATTCGTCGCGGGCGTCGGCGACGTAAGCCTCGACGGCTCCACAGTCGAGCGCGCGCTGACGGATGACCTCGAGGTCCTCGCCGCCCTGGCCGACGTCGACAGCGACGGCCACGACTTCGCGGCCGGTCTGCTCTCCGATCCATCCGATGGCGACAGAGGTGTCCAGGCCGCCTGAATAGGCCAGAACAACGCGATCTTTGCTCGACATGTGGATTCCTTCCAAATGGGGTTTCGTAGGTTCGTGTGCCCGCTCGCAGGGACGAGGCCGGGGCTAGTTGCCGGGGAGCGCAGCGGGTTCCGCGAGGGCGAAGAGCATGCGTTCGATTGCGCTCGCATCCTCGCTCGAGCGACAGATCACGAGGATCGTATCGTCGCCTGCGATCGTTCCGGCGATCTCGTCGCGCCGCACGGCATCAATGGAGGAGGCGAGGAGGTTCGCAGCTCCGACCTGCGTGCGCAGTACAAGCTGGTTATCAACTTTGACGGAGGTGACGAGCAGGAGCTGGCACCAGCGGGCGAGACGAACATTGGCCGCTTCAGCGTCGTGGGTCGCACCTCCATCATGGTCGGGCACGGTGTAGATGAGCACGCCCGAGGCGTTGCGCACCTTGGTGGCCCGCAGGTCCATGAGGTCGCGTGAGAGTGTCGTCTGAGTAACATCGATACCCCGCTCGGCCAGGCGGGATCGAAGGGCTTCCTGGCTGCCGATTGACTCGGAGGCGAGGAGGTCGCGGATCATTTCATGCCTGGCACTCTTGGTGCTGGGGAACGCTGCTGCTGGACTCATATGCATGATTATACATACATATGCATATTAGCGCACAAGCGGGTGAGTCGCGTCGCTCACCCACTCAGCACCTGACAGCGTCAGCCCTGCAGAGCCTCGACAATCTCGTCAGCCCACTGATCAACGGCGTCCCAGTCACGGAAGTCGCCTTCAACAACGCCGGCCAAACGCGCGACGGAACGCTCACGCAGGGACAACAGAGAGGGCTTGTAACGGCCCGGGAAAGTGCGCAGTTCGCGGCAGCGCACGTGTGTGAGCAGCGGGCCGACGCGCGTGCCATCCTGCTCCGAGTGCTTGGGAACGCCATTCATGCCGACGGAAAAGGCCCACACCTGTCCGACGGGCAGATCGTCCTTGAAGCGCTCCATGAAGTCGTGCGCCTCGGGCATCCACTGGAGAATGTAGACAGCCGAGCCAACAATCACGGCGTCATATCCCTCGACGGAGGTCACATCGGCCGGCGCAAGACGGTCGACAGTGATGCCACTCGCTTCGATGCGCTTGGCGATGGCGTCGGCGACCTCATCCGTCGCCCCGTGCTTTGATGCTGCAGTTACAAGGATGTGCATAGGCCCATACTAAAGCGAAGACCGGCCGAATCTGCGGGTGCAACGCCCCAAATGAGTGGGGCACCACACGTGAGATTCGACCGGCCTTCTGCTGAGTGTGTCAAGCGCGCAGCGAGGCTCCGAGGACCTTGGCAGCCTTCGTAACCACCTGCTTGCGGACGGCCTCGGTTTCCTTGGCGGTCAGCGTGTGGTCGGCGGCGCGCAGGCGCAGCGCGAAGGCGAGCGAACGGTAGCCCTCGGGTACCTGGTCTCCCTCGTAGATGTCGAAGAGGGTGACGGACTCGGCGAGCGGGCCAGCCCCCTGGCGCACGATCTGCTCGACGCGCGCAGCCGGGATGTCGGAGGGCACCACGAGCGCGATGTCTTCCTTAGCCAGCGGGAACGTCGAGACGCCCTTGACCTGGATCGGATCGGCGCTCATGTGCGCGATCAGCGCATCCATGTCAATCTCAAAGGCGCAGGAGCGCGCGGGCAGGCCGAAGGCGCGGCAGGTCGCCGGCGAAAGCTCGCCGGCGAGCGCCACATCCACCAGGTTGCGACCGGCGCGCACGAACACGCGAGCGACGCGGCCCGGGTGGAAAGGAGCCACGTCAGCGGGATCGCTAGCGGGAGCGGGCATCGGGGCACCCTTGTGCGCGGGAACGTGGTCCGTCCACGCGCGGGTCACCTCGACGCGCACGCCCAGATCCGAGGCGACACGACGCACGTACTCGAGGGCATCAGCCCAGTCGTAGGCGCGCGGGTTCGACACAACACCTGCAGCCTCGGCCGCACCGGTCAGGACGCCGCCGATGTGCCAGGGCTGGGCGGGGATACCTGCCTCCAGCGCGGCGAGCACCTCGTCGGAAGGCCGCTCCTGCGCGCTGGGAAGCGGCGCGGGGACGGTGCCGTGGGGACGGGCAACCTTGGCGATCTCGAAGACGGCGACGTCCGCATTGGAGCGCGAGACGTTGCGGCCAGCGACGTCAAGGAGCGTGTCGAGCACCGAGGTGCGCAGCCACGGGGAATCATCCGCCATCGGGTTGCGCAGGCGCAGGGCCTCGCGGCGCGGATCATCCGCGGGGATCCCCTGGCGATCCCACGTGTCGGACACGAAGGGGTAGGACTCGACCTCAACGAGGCCGCCGTCGGCCAGCGCAGCGGCGGCCAGACGGCGTGCCTTCTGCGCAGTTGTCAGACCGTGGCCCGCCGGGGCGGTCGGCATGACAACGGGAATGTTGTCGTAGCCGTCGAGGCGTGCGACCTCTTCGACTAGGTCGGCAGGCAGCGTCAGATCGGGACGCCACGAGGGGGCAGTCACCGTGAAGACGTCATTCACCGGACCTTCGACGAGGCAGCCGACCGTCGTCAGCAGCTTAGCGATACGCTCGGGGCTGTGAGCGACGCCGGTCAGACGCTGGGCCTCACCCACGGGCAGCGAAATGACGGTCGCGCCGACGCGCTGATCCACGTCGGTGACACCCTCATCGACTGTGCCGCCACCGTATTCAATGAGGAGTTCAACAGCACGCTGGGCAGCCACCGCAGGAAGCTGCGGGTCGGTGCCACGCTCGAAGCGCTTGGAGGATTCGGAATGCAGCTTGTGACGGCGGGCGCTGCGCGCGATAGACACCGAGTCGAAGTGGGCGGCCTCGAACAGGATGTCCGTGGTTCCCTCCTCCACCTCGGAGTAGGCACCACCCATGACGCCAGCAATACCGATGATGCGCGAACCCTCACCCTGGGGCGAGTCGGTGATGAGCAGGTCCTGCTCATCCAGCTCGCGCTTCTCATCGTCCAGGGTCACGAGCAATTCACCTGCGCGTGCGCGACGCACGATGATCGGCGCGGCCAGCGCGCCCAGGTCGTAGGCGTGCATCGGCTGGCCCAGATCCAGCATGACGTAGTTCGTGATGTCGACGGGCAGCGACAGGGAACGCATACCGGCTGCCTCGAGGCGCTCGACCATCCATCGCGGGGTCGGCGCGGCGGGGTTCGTGCCGCGAACGATGCGCGCGACAAAGCGGTCAACGCCCACGCGACCGCGGATCGGCGCGTCATCAGCAAAGACCACGGGGAAGCCGTCGGCATTGGCTGCAGGCGGCTCGGCAGCGATAACACCCGGCAGACCCGGGTCGCGGAAGGCTGCGCCTGTCGAGTGGGAGTACTCGCGCGCGATGCCGCGCATCGAGAAGCAGTAGCCGCGGTCCGGGGTCACGTTGATCTCGAGGACTTCCTCGCCCAGGCCCAGCCAGGACACGATGTCGGTGCCGACGGCGAGGATCTCGCGGTCCGGGAAGTACTTCGGCAGCACGATGATGCCGTCGTGGTCCTCCCCCAGACCCAGCTCACGTGCGGAGCAGATCATGCCGTCGGAGATGTGACCGTAGGTCTTACGCGCGGCGATCTGGAAGTCACCCGGTAGCACGGCACCCGGCAGCGAGACGACCACCAGGTCGTCGACGTCGAAGTTGTGCGCACCGCAGATGATGCCACGGCTCGGCAGCTCCGAGGGTTCCTTGCCCGTGCCGGGGGCATCGTTGTACTCGCCCACGTCTACGCGGCAGTAATTGACGACCTTGCCGTTCGAGGCGGTCTCCTCCACGCGCGTCAGGACGCGGCCCACGACGAGGGGGCCGATGACGCGGGCGGGATGAATTTCCTCTTCCTCGAGGCCGACCTTGACCAGGGCGGCGGCCAGTGCCTCGGCGTCGGTGCCGTCAACGACGTCGACGTGGTCAGCCAGCCAGCTCAGCGGAACCATAGGCATGTCAGTTTCCCCTTCCATTGATGCCGAACTGCTGGGAGAAACGAACGTCTCCCTCGACGATGTCGTGCATGTCAGCGATGCCGTGACGCAGCATCAGCGTACGTTCGATACCCATGCCGAACGCGAAGCCCGAGTAGACCTCGGGGTCGATACCGTTGGCGCGCAGGACGTTGGGATTGACCATGCCGCAGCCGCCCCATTCGATCCAGCCGGGGCCGCCCTTCTTCTGGGGGAACCACAGGTCCATCTCGGCGCTGGGCTCGGTGAAGGGGAAGTAGGAGGGACGCAGGCGGGTCTTCGCCTCGGGACCGAACATGGCCTTGGCGAAGTGGTCCAGGACGCCCTTGAGGTGCGCCATCGTCAGGCCCTTGTCGACCGCGAGACCCTCGACCTGGTGGAACACGGGCGTGTGCGTCGCGTCCAGGGCGTCGGAGCGGAAGACCTTACCCGGGCAGGCAATGTAGAGCGGAACGCCGCGACTGAGCATCGAGTGGGACTGCACCGGCGAGGTGTGCGTGCGCATCACCAGGTGACCGTCCTCCTCCTTCTCACCGCCAGCAGAACGCCCGTCGATGTAGAGGGTGTCCTGCATCTGGCGGGCAGGGTGATCGATGTCGAAGTTGAGCGAATCGAAGTTGAACCACTCGTGCTCGATCTCGGGACCCTCGGCGATGTCCCAGCCCATGGCAACGAAGAAGTCAGCGACCTCTTCCATGAGCGTCTCCAGGGGGTGGCGCGCACCGGCGGCGCGGCGGCGCGTGGGGACCGTGACGTCCACTGATTCCTCGACCAGCATGCGGGCCTCGTGCTCGGCAGCGAGGATCTCCTTGCGAGCGTCGAGGGCCTCGGTCAGCGCCTTGCGCGCCTGTCCGAGGTTCTTACCAGCCAGACCACGCTTCGAGGGCTCGAGCGAACCGATGGTACGGTTCGCGGTCACGAGCGGGGCTTGATCTCCGAGAAGCGCGGCGCGGACGGCCTTGAGGGCGTCCAGCGAATCCGCTTCTTCAATATCGACGAGGCCTTGGGCACGCACTGCGTCGACGGCGGCCTCATCGAGAGGATCAAGGTCAGGGGCATTGCCAGCCATGTCCTGCTTCCTTCTTCTTTCCTACTGGGGGCATTACTGCGCGCATCACGCGCACCGCATTCCATCTTACCCGTTCGCACATCCTCACAGCTCACCGGGTCCGCCACCGCGCTACCCTGGGAGGCGTGAATGCGCGCGAGCGCACCCGTCGTCTCCAGACAGGAAATCCATGTCTCACATTACGAACCCCGAAGGCGCGGCCCCGGCCTCGTCCTCGATCCCTCCCCTGTTTAACGCCCGACGCGTGCGCGTCCAGCACATTGCGCGCGCCAAGGCCGAGGGGATTCCCCTGACGATGCTGACTGCCTACGACGCGCTCACCGCGCCCGTTCTCGAGGCCGCTGGCGTCGACATGCTGCTCATCGGTGATTCGCTGGGCAACGTCATCCTGGGACACTCCTCCACCTTGCCTGTCACGCTGGAGGACATGGAACGCGCCACGGCGGCCGTTGCACGCTCAACCTCGCGCGCCATGATCGTTGCCGACCTGCCGTTTGGCACCTACGAGGACTCCCCCGAGCATGCCTTCGCGTCCGCCGCCCGCCTCATGAAGGCCGGTGCCCACGCCGTCAAGCTCGAAGGCGGCGAGGCCCGCGCGCATATCATCGCCGCGCTGACCGCGGCAGGTATCCCCGTGTGCGCGCACCTGGGCTACACCCCCCAGTCCGAGAACGCGCTGGGCGGCCCACGCATGCAGGGACGAGGCGACGGTGCCGACCAGCTGCGCCGAGACTCCCTCGCCGTCCAGGAGGCCGGCGCTTTTGCCGTCGTCTTCGAGATGGTGCCCGCCGCCATCGCCACGGAGCTCACCCACACGCTGTCCATCGCGACGATCGGCATCGGTGCCGGTCCGAACACCGACGGTCAGGTCCTGGTGTGGTCCGACATGGCCGGATACTCCGACTGGACGCCCTCGTTTGTGCGTAAGTTCGGCCAGCTCGGTCAGGCGCTGCATGAGGCCGCCTCCGACTACGTCGGTTCCGTGCGCGAGCGCAGCTTCCCCGGACCTGAGAACTACAAGAACGACTGACTTTGTCCACTAGCAGGAGGAAGCACACATGGAAGCATCACCACTTGCACGCCGCGCGCCGCTGGGCACGCTGAAGCCCGGACGCGTCTCGCCGATGCGCGCCGTGCCCGAGCACATCGAACGCCCCGAGTACATGTTCCACGACGGTCCCGAACGCGTGACCGCCTCGGACATCAAGACTCCCGAGACGATCGCAAAGATCCGTGAGGCCGGACGCATCGCCGCCGGTGCCATCGAGGCCGTCGGTGCGGCTATCGCGCCGGGCGTGACCACGGAGGAACTCGACCGCATTGGCCACGAGTACCTGATCGCCCACGACGCCTACCCCTCGTGCCTGGGCTACATGGGCTTCCCGAAGTCCATCTGTTCCTCGATCAACGAGGTCATCTGCCACGGCATCCCCGACGATCGCCCGCTCGAAGACGGCGACATCATCAACATTGACATCACCGCCTACAAGGACGGCGTCCACGGCGACACCTGCGCCATGTTCGAGGTCGGCACCGTGGACGAGGAATCGCACCTGCTCGTCGAGCGCACCAAGAACGCGATGATGCGTGGCATTAAGGCCGTGGGTCCGGGCCGCGAAATCAATGTGATCGGCCGCGTTATCGAGGCCTACGCAAAGCGTTTCGAGTACGGCGTCGTGCGCGACTACACGGGTCACGGCGTGGGTGAGGCTTTCCATTCGGGCCTGATCGTCCCCCACTACGATGCAGCTCCCGCCTACAACACGGTGATGGAACCGGGGATGGTCTTCACGATTGAACCTATGCTGACCCTCGGCACAGTCGAATGGGAGCAATGGGACGACAACTGGACCATCGTCACCGCCGACCGTTCGCGCACTGCACAGTTCGAGCACACGATCGTCGTGACCGAGGATGGGGCAGAGATTCTGACCCTCCCCTGAGTCTTTCAACACACCGCAGCCCGCGTCATATCTCACGATTCGACGCGGGCTGTTCCCATCTCGTAAACGGATTGCACTTCCCCCGGTGGCGTCCATTACAATTCAGAGACGACGGGCACTAGCAGCCCGCATTCAAACCGACACACGTTACCCGAGGAGGGGTCATGGTTCAGGTCGCTTGCGGCATCGACATCGGCGGATCCGGCGTGAAGGGCGCACTGGTAGATCTGGAGACCGGGGAGTACATCGGCGATCAGATCCGCATCCCGACCCCCAATCCGGCCACACCCGAGGCCGTGGCAACAGTGTGCCGCGAGGTCATCGACCAGCTCGACGTGAAGATTGGCGTTCCGATTGGTGTCACCTTCCCCGCCCCCGTTTTTAACGGCGTGATCCCCTACATGGCGAACCTGGATCAGTCGTGGGTCAACGTCGATGTGGATGCCCTCATGGAGCGCCACCTGGGTCGCGCGGTCGTTGCCCTCAACGACTCGGACGCAGCCGGCATCGCGGAGGTCGCGTACGGCGCGGCGAAGGGGCGCGGCCGCGTCCTCTTGTTCACCACGCACGCCACGGGCAGCGGCTCGCCGATCATTGTCAACGGCACGCTGCTGACGAAAACGGAACTGGGCCCCTTGGAGATC
>NZ_CAJPJE010000055.1:0-12820 GCF_905369875.1 Actinomyces sp. ICM47 | reverse complement strand
CAGAGCAGAAAAGGTACCATTACCCATGTCGGGGCCTCCCAGCGTTTGAAGTGTCGCAACCTCAATCATCGGGCAGGCCCCGACCCCATGCCAACACCACCCCCCACACCCCAAAATGCGAAGAGCCGGCAAACACGACCAACTAAAACCACGACTTTCCCGCACCAGCACACCGAAAAGTCGCCCCTCCAGCAACACGTAGTGTCCTATGACCCCAAAACCAACACGTTTTGTCCTTTAACCCCACGTTCGGGTAGTCGAATCGCATGCGAGTGTCTGGGGGTCTTGAGGTGCCTGCTGGCGGTCCGCATGGCTCGAGGGTGGAAGGGGCGTTGTCATCCAGATACGAAAGACCGGCGATCCGAGGATCACCGGTCTTCTGTGCGTCATGGGGGACTTGAACCCTCAACCCGCTGATTAAGAGTCAGCTGCTCTGCCAATTGAGCTAATGACGCGGGAACTCTCACCGGCCGGAGCCGGGAAAGCTGTGCGTCATGGGGGACTTGAACCCTCAACCCGCTGATTAAGAGTCAGCTGCTCTGCCAATTGAGCTAATGACGCGGGGGTCTTGCAACCAAGAGATAAATATACACAGATTGGTGGCTGCGTACAAGTTAATGCGCCCATCAGTGTCCTATGTCGCATCCTGGGCGGTTGGGGAGGGCGTTCTTGCCTACAATGGGAGCCCGGATGAAAGGGGAGAGCATGTCGGAGGCGTCGAGCGACTACTCAACGGTCGTCGAGGACATCCTGAAGCTCGTGTGGAGCGCCGAGGAAGCTGGCCGTGACGGCGTGAAACCGAAGGATATCGGCGAGCACATGGGAGTGGTTCCCTCGACGACGACGGAGAACGTGCAGCGCCTCGTACGACAGGGACTGGTCACGCACGAACCGTACGGGCGTGTGCGCCTGACCGAGCAGGGGCGCGGGGTTGCCCTGGGGATGGTACGCCGCCACCGACTCCTGGAGACCTACCTGCATGAGGCCCTCGGCTTTTCCTGGGATGAGGTGCACGAGGAGGCGGAGATTCTTGAGCATGCCGTCTCCGAGCGGCTCCTCAATCGCCTCGACAAGGTGCTCGGTTATCCCACGCGCGATCCGCATGGCGACCCGATCCCGCGTGCGGACGGTTCGAGCGCCGAGATCCCAGGAGCGCCTCTGGACACCCTCCCGGTTGGGAATGGGGGAGAGGTTGAGCGCCTGCCCGACCGCGACCCGCAGGCGCTGCGCGCGTGGGAGGAAGTGGGACTCGTACCCGGTGCCTACGTCGTCGTCCTTGCCAGTGAGGCTGGTGGGATTGTGGTCTCCCTCGAGGACGGGCAGATGGTGCACATCGAGGACACCCAGGCCTCGGGCATCATTGTGCGCGGCTGAGTGTGCTTTCGCCTCTCGCTCAGCGTTGCCAGTGACGAGGCCGTGGCCGCGCCCGCTGATCCGCGCTGCGTGGGCGGGAGTGGGGCGAGGCCACGGCCTAGCTGAGTGAGAGGGTGATGGGTAAGCGTCAGGCGAGTGCCGGGGAACTCATAGTCGCGGGCACGTGGGCCTTGTGGCCCGCGGCGAGGAGAGCCTCGCGCAGTGCGGTCATGGTGGTGTCGAGATTCTCGTCGGAGGCCGGGGCGGCCTTCGACAGGAGAATGTCGGTCTCGTCGCGCAGTGGAATGACGTGCAGGTGGGTGTGGGGCACCTCGAAGCCGGCGATGGCCAGGCCCGCGCGCGGCACGCCGAATGCTGCCTTCTGGGCGAGACCAATCGCGCGCGCCACCTTCATGAGGTGCGCCGCGACGTCCGAGGGGGCATCGGTCCACGCCTCATAGGGGCAGCGCGGGACGACCAGGACGTGCCCGGGCGAGGTGGGTTCAATCGTGGCGAACGCGACGCACAGGTCGTCGGCCCACACGAAGCGTCCGGGCCAGACGCCCGAGATGATGTTTTCAAAAACAGTGCTCATGCGACTATTGTCACCTATTTGTGCTCGCTTCGGTGGGCGGGCGCATCCGGCGACGCGGGCGGGCGTGAACTACCCTGGTGAGGAGTATTGTTACGCGACCCATCGTTAAGCGAGGAACGCACAGATGAGCGAAAATCCGCAGAGTGCCCCGGCCCAGCGCTACACCGCGCAGCTTGCCGGTCAGATCGAGACGAAGTGGCAGGATCGTTGGGAGGAGCTGGGCACGTTCTACGCGGACAACCCGACCGGTGCCCTGGCCGGCCCGCTGGCGTCCCGCACCCCCTACTTCATCCTCGACATGTTCCCCTACCCCTCGGGTAAGGGGCTGCACGTGGGGCACCCGCTCGGCTACATCGCGACCGACACGCTGGCGCGCTATCGCCGTATGAAGGGCGACAACGTCCTGTACACGATGGGCTACGACGCCTTTGGCCTGCCCGCTGAGCAGTACGCCGTCCAGACCGGCCAGCACCCGGCCATCACCACGAACCAGAACATCGCGAACATGCGCCGCCAGCTGCGCCGCATGGGCCTGTCCCACGACTCGCGCCGCTCGTTTGCGACGACCGACATCGAGTATGTGCATTGGACGCAGTGGATTTTCCTGCAGGTCTTCAACTCGTGGTTTGACCCGCAGGCCACGGCTCCCGACGGCTCGAAGGGCGCTGCCCGTCCGATCAGCGAGCTGATCGCCAAGCTCGAGTCCGGTGAGATCCTCCCCGAGGACGGCTCTGACTATGCCTCCCTGGATCGCGCCGCCCAGGCGAAGGTCGTCGACTCCTACCGCCTCGCCTACGTCTCCGAGGCCCCTGTCAACTGGTGCCCCGGCCTCGGCACGGTCCTGGCCAACGAGGAAGTCACTGCGGACGGGCGCTCCGAGCGCGGCAACTACCCGGTCTTCAAGCGCAACCTGCGTCAGTGGATGATGCGCATCACTGCCTACGGCAAGCGCCTGGCCGACGACCTCGACACCATCAACTGGCCCGAGAAGGTGCGCACTATGCAGCGCAACTGGATCGGTCGCTCGGAGGGTGCGACCGTCCGCTTCGACGTGCCCGGCGCGCGCGTGGCGGGGGCCTGCCTCGACTCCCTGGATGTCTACACGACGCGCCCCGACACACTCTTCGGCGCGACCTTCATGGTCGTGGCTCCCGAGCACCCGATTCTCGGTGGCACCGTCGGCGGCGACGCGGGCGACGAAGCCGCCCTCACCCTGCCGGCCTCCTGGCCCGAGGGCACGAAGGACGCGTGGACGGGCGGTGCCGCTACCCCCGCGGCGGCCGTGAGCGCCTACCGCGCCCAGGCCTCGGCCAAGTCAGAAGCCGAGCGCGCCGACGAAGAGCGCACCAAGACCGGCGTGTTCACCGGCCTGTTCGGCATCGGCCCCGTCAACGGTCGCGAGGTCCCGATCTTCGTCGCCGACTACGTCCTGTGGGGCTACGGCACCGGTGCCATCATGGCCGTGCCCGCCCACGACGACCGCGACTGGGCCTTCGCTCGCGCCTACGACCTTGATGTCGTGCGCACCATCGGACCCGCCGACGATCCCTACGGCCCCGACCTCGAGGCCGGCGCGTACACGGGTGACGGCGTTGCCGTCGACTCCGCAAACGACGAGATCGACCTCAACGGCCTCGGCAAGGACGAGGCCAAGGCCGCGATGACCGCCTGGCTCACCGAGAAGGGCCTGGGCAAGCGCACCGTCACCTACCGCCTGCGCGATTGGCTCTTCAGTCGCCAGCGCTACTGGGGCGAGCCCTTCCCGATCGTGTGGGACGAGGACGGCGTCGCACACGCCCTGCCCGAGGAGATGCTCCCCGTCGAGCTGCCCGAGGTCAGCGACTACAGCCCGCGCACCTTCGATCCGGACGACGCCGACTCCTCGCCCGAGGCTCCGCTGGGCCGCGCCGAGGAATGGGTGAACGTCACCCTCGACCTGGGCGACGGGCCCAAGCGCTACCGCCGCGAGACAAACACCATGCCCCAGTGGGCGGGATCGTGCTGGTACGAGATGCGCTACACCGACCCGACGAACTCGGAGCGCTTCGCGGATCCGGAAAACCTCGACTACTGGATGGGTCCGCGCGAGGGCAAGGTCAGCGGTGGTACCGACATGTACGTCGGCGGCGTCGAGCACGCGGTCCTGCACCTGCTCTACGCGCGCTTCTGGCAGAAGGTTCTCTTCGACCTGGGCCACGTGCCGGACTCCGAGCCCTACCACACGCTCTTCAACCAGGGCTACGTGCAGGCTTACGCCTACACCGATGCGCGCGGCCAGTATGTGCCCGCCGACGAGGTTGAGGGCGACGAGACGGAGGGCTTCACCTATCAGGGCCAGCCCGTCAACCGCGAGTACGGCAAGATGGGCAAGTCCCTGAAGAACATTGTTACGCCCGACGAGATGTACGACGCTTACGGTGCCGACGTCTTCCGCGTGTACGAGATGAGCATGGGGCCCCTCGATCTGTCGCGCCCGTGGGAGACCCGCGCGGTCATCGGCTCCCAGCGCTTCCTGCAGCGCCTGTGGCGTAACGCCATCGACGAGGAAACCGGCGAACTTACGGTCACTGACGAGCCTGCGGATGAGAAGACGCGCCGCCTCGTGGCCCGCACGATCGCCGAGGTTACCGAAGAGTACGAGAACCTGCGCATCAACACCGCGATCTCCAAGCTCATCGTCCTCAACAACCATCTGACCAGCCTGGATGCCGCCCAGCGCGACGCCATCGAGCCGCTGATTCTCATGCTCGCCCCGGTTGCTCCACACCTGTGTGAGGAGCTGTGGAACCGTCTGGGCCACGAGGATTCCCTGGCCCGCGAGTCCTTCCCGGTCGTCGAGGTTGCTTCGCTGCTGGTGGAGGACACTGTCACGGCCGTCGTCCAGGTCAACGGCAAGGTGAAGGCCCGCATCGAGGTCGCCCCCTCGATTTCCGAGGAGGACCTGATCGCGGCTGCCCTGGCCGAGGCCCCGATCGTCAAGGCCCTCGGTGGCTCCGAGCCGCTCAAGGTCATCGCGCGCGCGCCGAAGCTGGTCAACGTCGTCGTCAAGAAGTGAGGTCGCATGCCTGAAGGCGATGCAGTCCGTCGCCTAGCCGGTACCCTCGACGAGCTTTTCGTCGGGGGTACCGTCTCGGCGTCGTCCCCGCAGGGACGTTTCGCGTCCTCAGCCGCCCTCCTGGACGGGTGGGTCATGCAGCGGGTGCGCGTGCACGGTAAACACATGTTCATCGGTTTCGTTCCGCCCGCCCCGGGCGAGACGTACGAGGCCGGGGTGGCCCTCCTCGAGGGGGCCGCGGCAGGCAGTGGGGAGCCGATCCTCGGTGAGGACGCCCCCTGGCCCGACCGCTGGGTGCACATTCACCTGGGGCTGTACGGCTGGTGGCGATTCAACGGCGATGAGACCGTCGTCGACGAGGGGCACGGTGTTGCTCACCGCATCCCCAACGTTCAGAAGGGGGAGTGGAACGGTCACACTGAGACCCGCTGGGGCGAGGGCTTCGGCGAGGCCAAGGCGGGAGAATGGGAGCCTCCGGAGCCGGTCGGTGCCGTGCGCCTGCGCGTGTCTAACGACCACGCGGTCGCCGATCTGATCGGGCCCAACCGCTGCGACCTCATTACCGATGAGGAGCGCATCACAGCGGAGTCGAAGCTGGGGCCGGATCCCCTGGATGCAGGGGCTCGCTCCGACGCCGAGGCCATGGAACGTTTCGCCCAGGTTGCCCACTCGAAGAAGCGGGCCATTGGCGAGATCGTTATGGACCAGTCGATCATCGCGGGCGTGGGCAATATCTACCGCGCCGACGCCCTCTTCCTCGCGGGTATTTCGCCGCACCGCAAGGGCACAAACATTTCGCTCAAGCGCCTGCGTGAGCTGTGGGTCCTCATATGCGACCTCATGAACCGCGGCCTGGCCGCCGGTCGCCTGGATACGATGGACCCGGACGAGGCCCCGAACCCCCCGATTGAGGGCGACGAGGAAGCCTCGCGGTGGTACGCGTACCACCGCACGGGCCGTCCGTGCCTGCGCTGCGGGACGCCGATCCGCGAGGCCCTCATGCAAAACCGACGCCTGTTCTGGTGTCCATCCTGCCAGCGCTGAGTGCGCGAACAATCGACGGGGGAGTGCGGGCCGAGAGGTCCGCACTCCCCGCCACCTGTTAGGCGATCTCCTCGAAGCCGAGCATCGAGTACAGTTCGCGAGCACCGCCATGGCGCGCATCCAGGCGCAGGGCGAGGGAGTCGAAACCCCAGTGGGTGCACCTGGAAGCCACCTCCGAAACGAGGGCGGTTGCGATGCCTCGCCTGCGGTAGTCCGGCGCGACGATGAGGTCCACGACGAAGGGACCATTCGGCACGTCATCCCAGGGGGATTCGCGTACCACGAGGATCGCGCCAACGAGAGTACCGCCGTCCCAGGCTCCCACGAAGGAATCCTCGGTGGTATCACCGAAGGCACCTTCAAAGGTAAGACGGAGTTCCTCGGATGTTTCAAGGAGCGCCTCGGGCGTGACAGCATCGTCGTACGCTTCGAGGGTGAGCACCGCAAGAGCGGGAATGTCGAATGTTGTGAGCGTGGCGATCTCGATACCCTGGGGGCGATTCGCCGCTGACAACACGTCCAGTGGGGCATGTAGAGTTCGAGCTTCCATAAACCAACTATAGGTGAGGGTGCTCACTTTGTCGCGAGCCGCAATCAAATTGCCCCATTGCGGCCTGACCAGCGGCGTTGGGGACTCAGATGTAGAGCGCCGGCTCCTGGAAGAAGTACGCGGGATCGACGATCAAATCACGGTCGCGCGTATCCTTTTCAGGCTTGGGCAACAGACGCGCGGGCACGCCAATCGCGACGTTTCCGCAGGGCACGTCCTTGACGACGACGGCGTTCGCGCCGATCTTGACACCCGTGCCCACGGTGATGGGGCCGAGCACCTTCGCGCCCGCGCCGATCAACACGTGATCGCTGACCGTGGGGTGGCGCTTGCCCGGCGTCATGGCGACGCCGCCGAGGGTGACGCCGTGGAAGATGACGACGTCGTTGCCGACCTCGGCGGTCTGGCCGATGACGACGCCGGTCGCATGGTCGATGAAGACGCGGCGTCCGATACGTGCCTCAGGGTGGATGTCGACGCCGGTGACAGCGCGGGCCGCTGACGACAGGACGCGCGCGGGAGTGCGGGCACCGCGGGTCCATAGGGCATGGGAGACACGGTGGGTCCACAGGGCGTGCACGCCCGGGTACGTCAGGGCGATCTCCAGAGCGGAGGTGGCCGCTGGGTCGCGGCGCTGCGCCGTCACCAGATCTTCGCGAAACAGACCGAGCGCCTGGGTGGGTAGCGTCCGAGACAGGGCGCGCGACAGGGTGCGAACGGTGAGCTTCACGGGAGTCCTCCTACGGTGGATGGATGGGTGAATGCACAGGTGGCCCCGGACATTCTCTCCGGGGCCACTCTAGCGCGTCATAGCAGGTTGTTCAGTCCTCAAGACCAGCGAAAAGAGCAGTCGAGAGGTAACGCTCACCCGTGTCGGGCAGGAGTGTGACAATCTTCTTGCCGGCCAGCTCGGGGCGGGCTGCCACGACCGCAGTTCCGGCCAGGGTTGCGCCCGACGAGATACCCACGAGCAGGCCCTCCTCGGCGGCCGCGCGGCGAGCAAACTTGAGTGCGGTAGCGGTCTCCACGGACACAACCTCGTCGATGAGATTGGCGTCGAAGGTGTCGGGCACGAAGTTGGGCATGAGGCCCTGGATGCCGTGCGGGCCGGGGGCACCGCCGGTGAGCAGCGGTGACTCGGCGGGCTGGACGGCGACGATGCGCACGTTCGGGTTCTTATCCTTCAGGACTCGCGCGACGCCCGAGATGGTGCCGCCGGTGCCCACGCCGGCGACGAACACGTCGACCTGGCCCTCGGTGTCCGCCCAGATCTCCTCGCCCGTGTGGGCGATATGCGCGGCGGGATTCGCGGGGTTCGTAAACTGGGAGGCGATGATCGCGCCCGGACGCTCGGAGGCGATGCGCTCGGCCTCGGCGACTGCGGCGGAGACGCCGCCCTTGGGGTCAGTGAGAACCAGTTCGGCACCGAAGGCGCGCACAATCGCACGTCGCTCAACGGACATCGAGGCGGGCATGACGATGACGACCTTGTAGCCGCGAGCCGCGCCCACCATTGACAGGGCGATACCCGTGTTACCCGAGGTGGCCTCAACAATCGTGCCGCCGGGGGCCAGCGCGCCCGAGGCCTCAGCCGCGTCGATGATCGAGCGGGCGATGCGGTCCTTGACGGAGGACGCGGGGTTGAAGGATTCAACCTTTGCGACGACGTCCACGCCGTCGCCGACGACATGGTTGATGCGAACGAGGGGAGTGCCGCCGATCAGATCGGCGACAGTGGAGGCGATGCGAGCCATGAGGGGTCCTTCCATAAGCGGTGTACCCCAAAATTCTCAACCAGCTGTCGGAGCCTCGTCTAGTTCAACCCGACGGGTTTCCACGTAGCGAAACTTTGCAACACCGGACGAGGCCTGGGCCAGACATGCGTCAATCGACTCCCGGTCGCTCGGATTGATCGCGATGTGCAGCGTCACGTCCGTGCCCCAGATCGTGTCCACGACCGTGGCTCCGCGGCCTCGTAGCTCCGCCTCGATACGCCCCGCGTCCCCGGGGCTGAGCTGTGTTTCGAGGATGTCGCGTCCGACCAGGTAGGCGATGGGAGCGCGGGCGACAGCCTCGGACACCGACGTCGAATACGCGCGCACGAGGCCGCCTCCGCCGAGTAGGATCCCCCCGAAGTAACGCGTCACGACAGCCGTCGCGTTCCACGTGTCAGAGGCGCGCAGGGCCTCCAGCATCGGAGTACCCGCCGTGCCCGACGGCTCCCCGTCGTCCGAGGAATGCTGCAGGGGAGCGGCATACGGCGGATCGATCAGGTATGCGGAGCAGTTGTGACGCGCCTGAGGGTGCTCGGACTTGACCGCGTCGATGAGTGCGCGAGCCTCCTCGGGCGTGTCCGTCCTGGCGAGCGTCGTAATAAAGCGGGAACGCTTGATCTCAATCTCGTGGGTGAGGAGTGTGCCAGAGGCGAGCGTGCGAAGAACGGACATGAGGCCAGTCTAGGGGAGAGTTCCCAGCTCCCAGTCTGTAACCAGAATCGCAGGCGCACCCGCCCGCGCGATATGCCACACGCGCAAGGTCCGTGGTAGTCTAGTCGGGTTGTCGCCGTGCGCCCGCGTGGCGCACCGAACCAGAATAGTCGTCGAGAAAGAAGAGGAGCGGTAAGACATGGCAGTTCCCAAGCGTAAGATGTCCCGTGCGAACACCCGCACCCGCCGGTCTACCTGGAAGGCTGATCTTACCGAGCTGAACACCGTCAAGGTCGCCGGCCGTGAGATCCGTGTGCCCCGCCGCCTGGCCAAGGCATACAAGAACGGCCTCCTGGACGTCGAGGGCTGACCTCGCATCCACGCACGGGCCCGGGACTAGTCGTCCCGGGCCTTTGTCATGCCCGCAATTCGACACGACACGCCCGCGTGTTACGCAGCACCGCACCATCGATCCTTTTGCCCCGTCAGGAGCGCACATGAACCTGCCGACCACGATCCTCGCCGCGACCGATGCAACGAGCCACGGCCTCGTCCCCTTCTCCACAGCGATCAATACCGAGGGATCTATCGTCTCCCTTTTTATCATCGCAGCCGCAGCCGCCGTCGCACCTCTCCTAGCTTCTCTGACGCGCAAGCGCGTCCCCGACGTCGTGTGGCTGCTGATCCTGGGCGTTGCCGTCGGGCCGAACGCGCTGGGTTTTGCCTCGCTGACCGAACCGATCTCCGTGTTCCGTGAGGTCGGCATGGGCATGCTCTTCCTGATCGCGGGCACCGAAATTGACGTGCAAGAAGTGCACGGGAGCGCCGGTAAGCGCTCCCTGGCCACGTGGCTGGCCTGCTTCGGGATCGGCCTGGCGGTGTCATGGGTGGCCGTCGCTGCCTCCGGGACCACCGGTGTGGGGTACTCGACCTACATCGCGCTCGCTATCGCGCTGACCTCGACCGCGCTGGGCACCCTTCTGCCTATCCTCATGGAGGCCGGTGTCATGGGCACCACCATCGGCAAAGCGGTCCTGGTGCACGGTGCCATCGGCGAGCTCGCGCCCGTCGTCGCTATGTCGTTGCTGCTCTCCGCACGCAGCCCCTGGCTCTCCTTCGGCGTCCTCATGTTCTTCGTACTCGCCACCATCGTCGCCGTCGCAATCCCCACGCGCTTCGTGCTGAGCCACCCCGAGATCGGGCGGACGATCCTGCACGGTGCCCAGACCTCTCAAAAGACCCTCATGCGCGTCGTCATGGTCATCCTGACGGGCCTCATGGCTCTGTCAGCGGTCCTGGACCTGGACATGGTGCTCGGTGCTTTCGCCGCCGGTATCATCGTGCGCGCCCTCGCACCCGGTAACTTCACCATGATCGAAGGGGAACTGCGCACGCTCGGCTTCTCTTTCCTGATCCCCCTGTTCTTCGTCACGTCCGGAATGACCATCTCGCTGAGCGCCGTTGCCGCTCACCCGTTCCTGCTCGTGAGCTTGGTCGGCGCGATCCTCCTCGTGCGTGGCGTGCCCATCGTCGCTCTCGAGCGCTTCCATGGGACCATCGAGAGGGTCGGATGGTCGGACGCGACACGCATCGGCCTGTACGGTGCGACCGGCTTGCCGATTATCGTCGCCGTTACCGGCCTGGCATCCTCAACGGGCATCATCCCGACCTGGCTGGCCTCCCTACTGGTCGTCGCCGGTGCCCTATCGGTCCTGCTCTTCCCGCTTCTGGCCTTCCTGCTGGGCCGCGCCGTTGTGGAAAGCGCGGCTAACCTCCGCTAGGCTTACAGGCGGCGCACATGCGCCATGCCTCCGTAGCTCAATGGATAGAGCGAGGGCCTTCTAATCCCGAGGTTGCAGGTTCGAGTCCTGTCGGAGGCGCCACCGATCCGCACCGGACGAGCGTTACTGTGCTCACCCCCGCGTGAGACGCGCCGACGCCGAGCGGGGAGCCGATCAGCCGTCGTCGTCCGGATCCCCGGCTCTGTGTGCTCTCAACGCTCCTCAATGGGAACGACGGGCCGGGCACATCGCTGGTCCTCAGTCAACGGAGCGATCACCTCGGCGAGAGTATCGGCCATCGGAGTGTGATCGTGGTAGTCCTGAAAGTAGTAGCGCGCCGCGACGAAACGCTCACGAACAGGATTCGTGACGCCCGCCAGTCGATCCTCGCGGCTCGGAGGCAGGAATGCTCTCGCATCCAGGTGGTAGCCCGCGTGGTGGGCGAGTTCGGAGAAAAACACGAGCTGCGAGCGCGTGTTTCCCTCGCGGAAGGAATGCACGACGTTGAGAGATACCCAGCGCAGTGCCAGGTTGTCGACGAACTCGCTCAGCGCCATTCCGCGTAGATAATCGGCCTCCTGAAGGAGCGCGTATTCGTGCGTCGCGGCCTCGGTCAGCTGCCGCCCTGCCGGCGCGTATTCGTGCGGGACCGAATAGTCGCGCGGGTCAAAGTCGGGGAACGCTGACACGTCGGGGCCGAACTTAATCATTGGTCCGCCCATTGGTGCACTGCGCTCCTGGCCTGCCCATGCAAAAGTGTCCTGAAAGATGTGACGATGAATCGCCTTCATGTGTTCGTAGTCGAAGTGGCCCAGGAGGGGGGAGCGTACGAGCTCAATGAGGCGCAGCCGCGCCCAATGCTCCTCCAACGCACCAACCGCCACCATCGACGGTATATCGTCGGGGAAACGCCCCCCGCGAGTGAACTTGTTACGCATCGCGTGGGTCCCTGGGATGAAATAGGCATCCCATGACGGATCACTCATGATCCACACCAAACTTCGTGCAGAGGTACTCCTCACCGAGATGCCCCGCTTCCTCGATGGTGATCTCGCCGCTCGCTGCCTTGGCGTGAAGCTCGCGCAGATAAGGATCCGCGACCGTGTGCCCCGCGAGATACAGGGCGGCGTCAGCAAAATTCAAGCAGTTTTGCGGTGTCACGGATGGTGTCGTGCGAATGTCGGACATATGAATGCTCCTCATCGGGTGACCGGCGTCCATGCCAGAACAGTTCTAAGAGGTGAGACGATAGCTCAGTTGAACGAGGCCGCGGCCCCCGCCTTGGGGCACGTGCGGCGCTCGCGCAGCGGCGTCGGCTGCTACGTCGCCACCTCCACATGATACTCGCGAACCAGGCACGGGCGGGGGAGTGCGGATCGCCTCGGGGGGCGGAGACGTCGTTGTCGCTCATGATGGGAGTATCGACGCGGGCATGCTCATCTGTGTCCCGCGCGGCTCTGTCGTGCAGTCCATGGGCCGACGAAGGTTGGGGCGCAGGGGTTCGTGCTCTGCTCTGCGCTGCGCGACCAGTGTGTCATAATAAGGGGAGTCGAACAGTTGCTGCTGTCCGACTCCCCGGTTTCCGGGATGGTCTTAGCTACCCATGAGGGTGCTCAGCAGGAATGCAATCGCCCAGATCAGCTGTGGCAGTGTCCTTACCACTGCTACAGCGATCTGGGCTTTCTGCTTCCCATCCAGACCAGTCCGCCTCCGTTGACGCGAACGTCGGCCTTGTGCCAACCCAGTCACCTCCTCTCATCGGTATCAACTCCCCGGCAGGAGTGCTGCTGGCCCGGGGCGATGCCGTGGAGGCACCCCATCGTCGCACCGCCCACCCTCATGTCGGGGTTATAGGACACTACGTGTTGCTGGAAGGGTAACTTTTCGTTGTGTTGGTGCGGGAAAGTCGGTGTTTTAGTTGGTTGGGACCAACTATGAGGATGGACAGATCGTGTTGCTAGCAGGGTGACTTTTCGGCTTTGTCGCGCGGGAAAGTCACTATTTTAGTTGGTCGTG
>NZ_CAJPJE010000054.1:0-13158 GCF_905369875.1 Actinomyces sp. ICM47 | reverse complement strand
GTCCCGCACCGCTCTTATCAACACGCCCGACCTGGCCTGGCTCCACGATCCACGTGCCTTCGCTGTCAATCGACTGAGCGCCCGCTCCGCACATCGTTCCACGGCACCCAGACAGAACCTCGACGGCACCTGGGAGGTCGCACTCACCTCGGGCACCCGTGTATCCCTTGAATCCCCTACCGACGCATTCGATCAGGGCGACGTCCATTCCCTCCCCGTCCCCTCCACGCTCGAAACCGAGGGGCTGTGGCCACCGGCATACGTCAACATCCAGATGCCATGGGACGGACACGAGGACCCACAGGCCCCGGCCGCCCCCAGTGACTGCCGCGTCGCCGTCTACCGCCGTTCCTTCAATCTAGACGAGGCCGTGGCACAGCCCCTGGATGCGCGCGGCAGCGTGCGAGTGCGCTTCGACGGCTTCGCGACGGCCCTCTACATCTGGGTGGACGGCACGTTCATCGGCTACTGCGAGGACGGATACACGGCCAGCGAATTCGACATCACAGAAGCACTGTCGGGCGAGACAGAAACGCACGACATCGTCGTCGTGTGCTACGAGTACTCCAGCGCCTCATGGCTGGAGGACCAGGACTCGTGGCGCTTCCACGGCCTGTTCCGCTCGGTTTCCCTGGTGGCGTTGCCCGCGACCCATGTGGAGAACCTCGCGGCGCGTGCAGACTACGACGCGGCAACCGGAGAGGGTACGCTCACCGTCGCCGCTTACATTGAGGGCACCCTCGAAAACACAACGATCACCGCAGAGCTGAGCGCCCCAGACGGACAGGTCGTCTGGCACCACGACGGACCCGCGAGCGCCCAGCGCCTCAACCTGGATGCGAAGCTGGCGGGCGTGCAGCCGTGGAGTGCGGAGTCCCCGTCGCTCTACACGTTGACGCTGACCCTCGAGGACGGGGACGGCAGCGTGGAGCGGGTAACCCAGCGGGTGGGCTTCCGGCGTTTCGAGATCGTCGACTCGGTCTTCACGCTCAACGGTCAGCGCCTGATCTTCCGCGGCTCGAACCGCCATGAGTTCAACGCACGAACGGGCCGCACGATGTCAATGGAGGACATGATCACGGACATCACGCTGTGCAAGCAGCTCAACATCAACGCGATTCGTACCAGCCACTACCCCAACGACACCCGTTTCCTGGACCTGTGCGACGAGTACGGTCTCTACGTCATCGACGAGGCAAACCTGGAGACGCACGGCTCGTGGTGCACGCCCGGTGACATCCCCACCCCTGCCACAGCGATCCCGGGTTCGAAGATGGAGTGGGAAGGAGCCTGCGTGGACCGCCTAGAGTCGATGGTTCGCCAGGACTATAACCACCCGTCCGTGCTCATCTGGTCGCTGGGCAATGAGTCGTTCGGCGGCGAGGTCTTCCGCTCGATGTACCAACGCTCGCACGAACTTGATCCGGCGCGTCCGGTCCACTACGAGGGCGTGACCTGGGAACGCGAGTTCAACGACACCTCGGATATTGAGTCGCGCATGTATGCCCGGCCCGACACAATTGAGGAGTACCTGCGGGATAACCCGACGAAGCCCTACCTGTCGTGCGAGTACATGCACTCGATGGGTAACTCGGTGGGCGGCCTGCAGCTCTACACTGCCTTGGAGCGTTACCCCGCCTACGGAGGCGGTTTCATCTGGGATCTGGTTGATCAGGCACTCTACCACGAGGCGACGGCCGGCTCGGGCGGTGAGTTCCTGGCGTACGGCGGTGATTTTGAGGATCGCCCCTGCGATTGGGAGTTTTCCTGCGACGGCATTCTCTTCGTCGATCGCACCCCGAAGCCCCAGGCGCAGGCCGTCAAGGCTCTCTACGCTCCGGTGATACTCACCCCGAGTGCCGAGGAAATCCGAGTCAATGCGGTGGCTCTGCCCGCTGCTTTGTCGGATCTGCGTATCCGCGCTCGCGTGCTCGCCGACGGCGAGGTCGCGTGGGAGGAGATGTATGAGGCCGTGGCTGCCCCTGGCGAGGAGAGCGCCGTGGCCGTGGGCTGGCCGAGCGACCTCCTGGCCGACACACAGCGCGAGATCATCCTGGAGGCCGCGCTCGTCCTGGCCTCCGACACACCATGGTGCGAGGCCGGACACGTCGTGTCCGTCGGGCAAACGATCCACTCGCGTCCCGAGGTGGCCGACACCGCGCCTGCGGGCGGGGTCTCCTTTACGGTGGGCCGCTGGAACATCGGCATGCGCGAGGGTGACAACGAGGCGTTGCTGTCTCGCACGGCGGGCGGCATCGTCCAGTGGAAGCGCGGGGAGACGGCCATGGTGGCACGCCCACCGCGCCTGACCACATTCCGTCCGCTCACGGACAATGACCGCGGCTGCGGCCACGGCTTTGATCGCGCGTGCTGGACGACGGCTGGCGCCTACGCACGCTGCGTGGGCACGCGCGTGGATGAGGGACCCGACAGCGTTGCCGTGACCTACGACTACAAGCTCGCGGGCGTGCAGGACGTGATCGTTCCGATCCGCTACGAGCTGCGCGCCGACGGCACGATCCGCTTGACCGCAACCTACCCGGGTGCACAGGGTCTCCCGACGATGCCCTGCTTCGGCGTGGAGTGGGCGCTGCCCTCCTCGATTGACCGCCTGCGCTTCTACGGCCTCGGTGCCGTTGAGGCGTACGCGGATCGACTGGACGGTGCAACGCTGGGCGTGTGGGAGGCCAGCGCGGCGGAGAGCATCGCGCCCTACGCGGTGCCGCAGGAGTGCGGCTACCACCCGGGTACGCGCTGGTGCGAGGTGACTGACGCCGAGGGGCACGGCCTGCGCATCGATGCCTGCGGCGAGCTGGGCGTCTCGCTCCTGCCCTATTCCTCGGCGCAGATCGAGCAGGCCGCCCACTGGTGGGAGCTACCCGCACCCGAGGAGCGCGCAGCGACCTACCTGCGCCTCCTCACCGCACAGATGGGGGTCGGCGGCGACGACTCCTGGGGATCGCCGGTCCACGATGAGTTCCACGTCGACGCAAGCGGCACACAGGTGCTTGACGTGACGCTGTCCCTCATCTGACACACGCGGGCGGCGGGGGTATGTGCCCCCCCGCCGCCCACCTGTGTCTGCGCCGCTGTTAGGACTCGGACGTCTCCTCGGCGGGCACGAAACTCTGGCGCGCGACCAGGCGGGTCGACAGCAATATATGATGCTTGTGTTTGAAACGACCCACAATCGAATCGGACAGCAGCATCAGAGTCGTCTCCGCCAGCTCGGAGGGTTCGATCGCGTAGGAGCTGAGTGGCGGTGCCGTGTACTCGCAGACCTCCAGGTTGTCGATAGAGACGACCGCCACCTGATCGGGCACGCGGATCCCGCGCGCAAACAGCGCCTGGAGGACGCCGACCGCGAGCGAGTCCGCGGCAACCAGGAGCGCATCGGGCACGTCCTGGCCGCACGCGTCGAGCAGCGCCTCGGCCTGTCGGCGACCGTTGTCTACGGTAAAAAGACCGGTCGCGAATACCCGGCCCTCAACCGGCATGTTCAGCAGGCGTGCCCACTCGTCGAACGCGATGGTTCGCGGGTCCTGACAAAACAAGTGAGATCCCATCATGTGTCCGTCCCCGCCAATGAAACCGATGCGAGTCCGGCGCTGCTCGCGCAGCGCATAGATCGCTTCAATGACGGTCTGCTGCAGGTCGGGGCGCACGGAATGGAAGAGAGTGGGCGCGGGGTTGATGTCGATGAAGACGCCGTGGGGAAGCGCCTTATGCAGCGCGGTCAGGTCTTCGCGCGTCAGGGGCGCGGGACCCAGCGAGACGAAACCGGAATACTCGTCGCTCGCATCGATCAGGGAGCGCACGTCGGGGAAGAACGACAGGCTCATCATATTTTCGATAGCGCGCTCGCTCAACGCCTCGCGCACATCGGAAAAATAGGAATCACGCGGGCCGGGCGAGGAGTCGAAGTTTTCCAGCACCGCAATCGTCTGGGGGATGCCAGAACGAGAGGTGCGCAGCGCGTAGCCGAGTTCGTTGGCAACCTGGATCACGCGGTGGCGGGTCGACTCTTTCGCGGTGAAGCTGGGGTCACCAGATAAAACACGAGACACGGTCGCCTTCGAAAAGCCCGTCGCCTTCGCGATATCGCCAAGATTAACCATCGATCCTATCCCCCAAACACCCTCTAGCCAACTCGTGACAGTCTAACCGACGCGGGACGTGCGAACGCGGATGAACGCCGCTCTACCCGGGGGTGTGTCGATGGACGAGGCCGTGGCTGGGTTTTCCTTCACCACTCGGCCCTGCGCGGCGCTTAGAGGCTGGAGGACTCGTCGTATTCGGCTTTGATGTCCTCGTGGTGGCGGATGACCTCACGGACCATGAAGCCCAGGAACTTCTCGGCGAAGTCGGGGTCGAGGCCGGAGGAGGCGGCCAGCGTGCGCAGGCGCTCAACCTGGCGGGCCTCGCGGGCCGGGTCTGCGGGTGGCAGATCCAGGCGCGCCTTGATGTGCCCGACGCGCTGCGTGCAGCGGAAACGCTCGGCGAGAATGTGCACGAGCGCGGCATCAATGTTGTCAATGGTGGTGCGAGCCTCGGCCAGCTCGGCGGGTACACCACTCACACCTCGGTCGGCGGAACCGGCAACTCGGGCTTCGTCACGATCCTGCATGAAATCCTCCCGTTACGTCTCGACTGATCAGAAGTCTAGCGGGAGGAGTCAGGCGCTGCGCTTACCTTCCGAGGAACGTTCGGGATAGAGTTCGGCATCCCCATAGCCTTCGACGAGATCGCGCGTGACGAGCACGCGGGCGACATCGTCGCGGCTGGGCAGGTCGAACATAAGGTCGGAAAGGGTCTGTTCCATGATGGAGGACAGACCGCGCGCGCCGGTCTTGCGTTCGTTCGCCAGGGTGGCGATAGCCAGGAGTGCGTCGTGGGTGAACTCCAGTTCCATACCGTCCAGCTCAAACAGGTGCTGATACTGGCGCACGAGGGAGTTCGACGGTTCAGTCAGGACGCGGACTAGGTCTTCCTCCGTCAGCTCCTTCGTGGAGGTCAGGATGGGGAGTCGGCCAATGAACTCGGGGATCATGCCGAACTTGTGCAGGTCCTCGGCGTTCACGGCCTCGTAGAGGTCACCCATCTCCGAGGTGCTCTTCAGTTCGGACCCGAAGCCCGTGGAACGGCGGCCCAAGCGGGCCTTCACAATGTCTTCGATGCCAGCGAAGGCACCGGCGGCGATAAAGAGGATGCCGGAGGTGTCGATCTCGAGGAACTGCTGGTGGGGATGCTTGCGCCCGCCCGTGGGAGGCACGGAGGCGACCGTGCCTTCGATGATCTTCAGGAGGGCCTGCTGCACGCCTTCGCCCGACACGTCGCGGGTGATGGAGGCGTTCTCGGCCTTGCGGCCAATCTTGTCGATCTCGTCGACGTAGATGATGCCCTTCTCAGCCTTCTTGATGTCACCATCGGCCTCCTGAATGAGGCGCAGGAGAATGTTCTCCACGTCCTCGCCGACGTAGCCAGCCTCCGTCAGGGCGGTGGCGTCAACGATGGCGAAAGGCACGTCAAGCAGGCGGGCCAGGCAGCGCGCCAGGTGGGTCTTACCCGTGCCCGTGGGACCTAGCAGCAGAATGTTGGACTTCGTGCCCAACATGTCCTCAGCATTGCCGGCCTCACGCGAACGCACGCGCTTGTAGTGATTATACACCGCGACCGAGAGAGCACGCTTTGCGCGATCCTGACCAATGACCCAAGTATTCAGGAATTCGTTAATCTCGCGAGGCTTGGGAAGGGGGGCAGCAGACGTCAACGCCTGCTGCGCGCCCAACTCTTCCTCAATAATCTCGTTACACAGCTCGATGCATTCATCACAGATGTATGCGCCGGAGCCACCGATGAGCTTACGCACCTGCTTCTGACTCTTCCCACAGAAAGAGCACTTGAGCAGTTCCGCGCCATCAGTCAGACGAGCCACGAGACCTCCTCAAAATTGAACGTTTTCCGTTCGGTCGAATATGCATTTGCACTTACTACAAAATAACCTAGTGCACAAGGGAGAAAAATCCATCGCGGCGCGCGCATTGTTACGAAATGTTCACTTATCACAACACGTCAGATCGTAACACGCATCACAGCAGACTTTCAACGCGCTCAAAAAAGGGCTTTCCCGCAACATTGGTCGGACACCATGCCTTTGTTTCGACAACGAGGCCGTGGCACCCGCCGCGCATTCACACACGGGGAAGCCACGGCCTCGCCGATGACGACAACGTCAGAGAACCTTACGGGACTCAAGCACCTGGTCAATCAGACCATACTCGGCCGCCTGCGGGGCAGTAAGGATCTTGTCGCGCTCGATGTCGCGGCGCACCTGCTCCACCGACTTACCCGAGTGGTACGAGATGGTGTCCTCAAGCCACGCGCGCATACGGTCGATCTCGTCAGCGACAATCTGGATGTCCGAGGCCTGCCCCTGCATGCCCTCCATCGCCGGCTGGTGAATGAGGATACGAGCGTTGGGCAGCGCCAGACGCTTTCCGGGCGAACCAGCGGCCAGCAGCACGGCGGCTGCAGAGGCGGCCTGACCGAGGCACACCGTCTGCACCTGCGGCTTGATGTACTGCATCGTGTCGTAGATCGCCGTCAGCGCCGTGAAGGAACCACCAGGCGAATTGATGTACATGGTGATCAGCGAGTCGGGATCCTGGGACTCCAAGACCAGCAGCTGCGCCATCACGTCATCGGCGCTGGCGTCATCCACCTGCACGCCCAGGAACACGATGCGATCCTCGAACAGCTTCGTGTACGGATTCTGACGGCGGAAACCGTAGGCCGTGCGCTCCTCGAAATCGGGCAGCACGTAGCGGGCCTGCGGCATCTGGCGGGCGACCGCCTCAAAGTAGGGCTGAGTGCTCATCAGTTCTCTCCTCGCGTTCCGATCTCCTGCGGGCTGTCGATCACGCGATCAACGAAGCCGTACTCAAGGGCCTCCTGCGCGGTGAACCAGTGGTCGCGATCTCCATCGGCCTCCACCTGCTCGACAGTCTTGCCCGTACGAGACGCGGTGATCGCCGCGAGTTCCTTCTTCATGCCCAGGATCAGGTCCGCATTAATGCGGATCTCGGTCGCCGAACCGCCAGCGCCACCCAGGGGCTGGTGTAGCAGCACGCGCGTGTGAGGCGTGATGTAGCGCTTGCCGGGAGCGCCCGCGGTCAGCAGGAACTGCCCCATCGACGCGGCCAGCCCCATGCCGACCGTGACGACGTCCGGCTTGATGTACTGCATCGTGTCGTAGATGGCCATGCCGGCCGTCACCGAGCCGCCGGGCGAGTTGATGTACAGGTAGATGTCGCGGTCCGGATCCTCGGCCGCGAGCAGCAGCAGCTGCGCGCAGATCGCGTTCGCGTTCTCATCGCGGACCTCGCCGCCCAGCCAAATGATGCGCTCCTTGAGCAGGCGCTGGTAGACCGAGTCGCCCAGTCCCAGCTGCGAGCCATCGCCGGCAGCCCCGGTATTGTGCACGCTCACGCGTACCTCCTCGTCTGTTCGCGGGCCCAGGTGGCCCCATTGGTGTCAACCGTACCCGGTGCGCGGCCCGCAGCGCGCGCGCCGGGCCGCCGTTTCGCTGTCGGCACATGCGTTCGAGGGGCGAGGCCCAGGCCTCGCCCCTCGACATCAGATCGGGGTGATTCGCAGCGCAAAAGTCTCGCGCCCGCACTCACTCCTGCTCGTCGGCGACCTCGGTGATGATCTCCGCGCCCTCTTCGGTGGCGGGATCAGTGCCGAAGAACTTGGACAGATCAACGTCAGCGCCGTTGGTGTCCTTGACGGTGACGACCTTGAGGGCCTCGATAAGAGCCTTCGAGCGGCCAAGGTCAGCGACAACGTTCGACATCTGCTGGGGGGAAGAGAACAGCTGGTTGATGTCGATGCCGAAGTTCTGCGACATCTGGATCGCGTAGTCGATGAGCTCCTGCTGGGAAACCTGGACGTCGAACTTCTTGGCCAGGGCCTCGGAGAGCAGCTCGGTGCGAATCTCCTTCTCGACGGCTTCGCGAGCTTCCTTCTTCTCCTTGGGCTTGGCGTCCTCGCCGACGCGGTGCTCGACCTGGTGGTCGACCGCGGACTCGGGCAGAACGATCTCAACCTTGCCGAGGAGAACGTCGATCAGGGCGTCGCGCGCGGCGAGGGCCTGCTGGGACTCCTTGGACTCGGCGGCCTGCTTCTTGAGGTCTTCCTTGAGTTCGTCGATGGTGTCGAACTCGGAGACCATCTGAGCGAAGTCGTCGTCAGCCTTGGGCAGCTCGCGCGCCTTCATAGCCTTGACCGTGATGGTGACTTCAGCCTCTTCACCCTCGTGGTCGCCGCCCTTGAGCGTGGACGTGAAGGTGACCTCGTCGCCGGCCTTGGTGCCGCGCAGGGCAGTGTCCTGGCCGTCGAGCATGGTGCCGGAGCCGATCTCGTAGGAGACGTCGGAGGCGGAGTCAACCTGCTCGCCGTTGATGGTGGCAACCAGGTCGATGGTGGCGAAGTCGCCGGTCTTGGCCTTGCGGTTGATGGTCTTGAGGGTGGCGAAGCGGCCACGCAGGTCTTCGAGTTCCTTCTCCACGTCCTCGTCGGTGACCTCGGTGGGGGCAACCTCGACGACGATGGACTCGTCGATCTCGGGCAGCTCGAAGGCAGGGACCACGTCAACCTCGGCAGTGAAGACAAGCTGGCCACCCTGAGGGCCGGTCACGTTCGGGATCTCGGTGACGTCGACGGTCGGCTGAGCCATGGGGCGCAGGTCGTTCTCGTTGACGGCGTCGGAGTAGTGGCCGGGCAGGACCTGGTTGACGACCTGCTCGATGACGGCGGCGCGGCCGAAACGCTGGTCGATGATGCGCGGAGGCACGTGGCCCTTACGGAAGCCGGGGATGTTGACCTGTCCGGCGATCTCCTTGTACGCCTTGTCCATTTCGGACTTGAGTTCCTCAAAGGGAACCTCAACGGTCAGACGAACCTTGGTGGGCTCGAGGGTTTCAACGGTGCTCTTCACGTGCGTACGCTCCGTAGTCTACGAATAGGGGAACGCCCACTTCGGGCGCATAACAACTCGCTCAGTGTACGCCACGGCCCCGGCGATGTCTCTCTTCGCTGTGCCAAATCGGGCGTATGGACCCGATCACGGCCTGATCTCGTGCGCAATTGCACACGCTTGACGTCTCGTGCGCCTCAGTGACGAGGCCGGGGCGGAGACGTCGGGTCGCGTGTCCTCAGGTTGTCAGGTAGTGGGAGCGACCGCGTACGACGGCGGCCAGACGCGCGCGAGGCACGTCGGCGACCTGGCGCACGCCACCGACGATAGCGGCGTGAGTAGCCCGGGCCTCGGAGTCGTCGACGGCGGCGAAGCGCGCTGTCACACGAGGCTGACCTGCGGCGATGGCGATGTCCCAGGATTCGAGTCGGGTCACGGCACGCGCTGCCTGCTCGACTTCTCCGGGTCGGCACCCGGGTGCCAGCGTCGTGACCGTGAGGATGCTCCGATAGGACGGCATGACCTCTCCCCTGCTGACGTTTTGCGCGACAGTGCTGCCGCTGATGGTCGGGGTGACAGGATTTGAACCTGCGACCCTCTGCTCCCAAAGCAGATGCGCTACCAAGCTGCGCTACACCCCGAAGGACTCGTGTCCGATGCACCATCATACGGGAGCGGATGCTAAATGTCGCGCACGTGGACGTTTGACGCTAGGATCTTCCGTGTCCCCCTCGGGGGTACGCGGATGTAGCTCAATGGTAGAGCCTCTGCCTTCCAAGCAGATCACGCGGGTTCGATTCCCGTCATCCGCTCCAAAAGAACGTCACTCTGGATACAAAGGTTTCCGGCACGGCCAGGAACTATCCAGGGTGGCGTTTTCGCTGTTCTGTGGCGGTTTTGGGGTGTTAAAGCCGGATGCGTGGTGCCGTGGAGGAGCCCCTGACGGCGGCCGATCGGAGCCTCGGAGGGGCGACTCAGGGGTTCGCTCGGTGCGTCGAGGCAGAAAGCGTCAAAAGGTTCAGCTCCGCGTCAAAAAGTACGGCCTCGCGCTCCTACAGATCAACCAGAAAACGGCAAGGTCCCAAGGAAGGCCCGGAGACCGAGTTTGAAAAACCGGGTCATGTTGGATTTGGACCAAGCGTGTGCTGAGGTAGTACTTCACCCTTGCTGGGTCATGGTTTGCATTAGCTATATTTTGTATGTTACTATTGCCCGTTTATCCAAATAGGTAGGCTTACCTCAATCTCGAAGGAGCATAATTAGGCTAAATCATAGTCAGATCTGAACATTCTGAAAGTTGCCCCCTGCTAATCTCACATTCGGCCTAGCCTGGTTGTATCATAGTAACGCAGGTAACTTTCTGTTACCCGAATATGTTCAGATTCTGAGAGATTGGACAAGTCATGGTCCCCTTTGACCTTGACACCCGTGTTGAAGAGGTTGAGGAAGCTGTTTGTCCTCAAATCACCTCGACGTTCCTGTGCACCCCTGGGTGCCCAACCGGCGGCATTGCACGCTTCACTACCCAGTGTACTAACGGCTGCAGCATCTCTGTTGGCTGCAAGTGGTTAGTAGCTTTGTCACAACAGTCGACCCTGGAGGTAAGGCATCCTAGACCTTACCTCCAGGGCCGTTTTCTTTGAAAGGTAGGCCATGCCAGCTATATCGGTAACTGATTTGTCGGTTGGGTACAAGAATTCCCCAGTAGTGAGCGGCATTAACTTGCAGCTAAATACTGGCAGGATAATCTGCCTCCTTGGACCAAATGGAGCAGGTAAAACCACCTTAATGAAAACGCTCCTTGGTCGGATAAAACCAGTAAGTGGCCACATTAGATACGATCAGACAAACATTAGCGAAATGTCAGCTGCAATCGACCATCCAAGCCACTTTCCATATCTGAGTGGTAAACAAAATGTACAGGTCGTCGCGGCATTCTGGGGTCTGGATGTTGATCCTGAGTCGGCCTTGGATAGTGTGGACATTGTCCGCGCTGCCCACGGGCGGAAAGCCAAGGACTACTCGACCGGCATGAAGGAACGGCTGGAGCTTTGTCTTGCTTTATTATCTAGACCAAAATTTTTGTTCCTTGATGAGCCACAGAATGGTTTGGATCCAGATGGCATGATCTCCTTGTCTGCGACGCTTCGTCGTTATCGGGACGAAGGGAACTGCGTTGTAATATCAACGCACCTCCTCCATGAGATTCAAGGCGTCCCGGATGAGTGTGTCGTAGTTCGTAACGGCAAAGCTTTGCATATCCCCGACCTCAACGGCGTGAATCTCGCGGACCTATATCACCGGAGGTAGGGCCATGCCAATCACTTCAGCTATCCGTGCTTTGCTTACTTACTATTGGAATATCTGGTATTTTCTCGCGGCTATCTTGGGCTCAATGGCGTCGCTATTCCTCGGCGCATGGATTTCAAGTGAGGCAAGCGGAACTCCAATAACAGGGGGATACAGCTTCTTCTTTACTGGAACGCAGCCACTGATTTCCCTCGCATTACTCTTTATACTTGATGCTAGGGTTTCCGAGGTCCACTATGGGGGTTTGCCTCGGCAGGTATACATTGCTTGGTTACCTAGCGTCCTGCGCACTATCTGTCGAACGCTTTTAATAATTCTTGTGAACCTGCTTAGTGTGCTGTTATTCGATCTAACAATGGTTTTGTCTGGTTCGAAGATGCATTCAGGGCTAGCGACCCTGCTTTGCTTTCTTACCTTCCAAAGTATACTAATTGCTCTGATCTACTCAACATTAGAAAGTCTCTCAAGGCCTCCGGCTGCCGCGGTAATTTCAGGTGTTCTTCTGTACTTCTGGATAGTGCTACCCGGTAACCTAGCTGACAATGCTACCCCATACATATCAAACGCCGTCCACTTGGTAGGGCTGAATCTCAATGGTACCACAAACTCGTTCGTAGATATCCAGGAGCAATCAAATTTGGGTTTCTCTGCGCTTATTCCGATAGCAATCCTAATTATTATCTATGTTCTTGTGACTAGGTTTCGAAGTGAAGGAGCATTAAGAAAATGAAGTTTTTGTGTTCTATCGAGCGAATCGCAATCATTCGTTGGGTCACGATTGCTTATATCGGTGCACTATTTCTTCCGGTGCTGTTTCTCCGTTATGGAAATATCATTGCCGTAGCGCAATCCGCGTTACTCATCATGCTCCCAATTGCCACGGCAGGTCTAGCTTTATCGCATGCTAAGGTCCCTGCCTCGTATGTCTCGTTTAGTATTCACGATAAAGTTCTGCTCCGGTTCATTGCTAAATCGCTGCTTCTCGCACAAGTAGTTAACCTTTGTTTGAGTCTGCTTTATGTCTCTGTCATTGGCGAGCTTGTTAATGAGCCACTGTCGAGTCATACTGCTTTAGTACTTGTTTTCTCTTCGGTTGTGCTAACTCTGGCCTGTTTTGCGCTTCGGCTTTGGACTACTTCATTAGTTTCATGGATTGTTATCATCTTTTTTGTGGTGGCAGGTCTTCCGATTAGCACTGGTGATTTTGCAAACTCACCTGTCTTGGTTGCTGTCGTTCCCACGACTTGGATTTCAAAAGGTGCCACCTTTGGCTCTTATATATTTTCTACCGGTATTCTGTTGGCTGCGATAAGTTCGGGATTTTTACTGAAATCGGTGAAACGTCCATCGTTATACTATACTTGGAAGGCCGCATGTGAGGATAGGTGCACTTCCAACGGATAGGTTTCCAAGTGACGGCAAAGCGGTGTCAGCGTTTGCTAAAACTGTTCTATCGAGTTGAGTGTGGGTGACCGGGTGTTGGTCGGGGGTTGCGGGTAGAGGTCGAGGTCCCTGATGATGAGCGGACTTCTACCCCCGCGATCTTCAAAGGACCTTGACAATGTCGGGTTATAGGATATTTCGTGTTGCTGGGGTTAGTCCCAGGTGTTGTGGTAGGGGGTGGTGTGGTGGAGTTCGTTGAAGCAGATTGCGTCGCCCCAGCCGGGGATGGTGCCGGTGGCTTGGCGGATACGACAACACGCATGGAAGGTACAGCGTTGAACGCGCGTGGTCGGCCAGACCTTCGTGCACGCCCTCGCGAACCCACTGCCCCCGTCGGTGACGACCAAGGCCGGGGGCGCGATCCGGCTCATGAGCGCGCCCCAGGCCCGAGAATTATCACTCCTAGCCGCGTACCAGCCCAGCACACA
>NZ_CAJPJE010000053.1:0-13575 GCF_905369875.1 Actinomyces sp. ICM47 | reverse complement strand
GCAGCTCTCAAGCCTGACCTACCACAGATGCCTGATCGACACACAATCACCTCACTTTATCCATGCAATATAGCTCGACGCGCCGCTACTCCAGCTCCCCATGGATCCTGATACCATGTAACTGTATTTATTTCACGAGGCCAAAGTCCTGCCATACTGAAGGTCACCTATGCCCAACGCATCCAAGGCTGCCACTAGCACGCCTTACATCCCGGACATTACGCTGGATCGCTCTTCTCCCGTTCCGTTGTACTTTCAGATCTCCGAACCCATCGCTGAACTCATCAACACCGGAGCGTTGCCCGCAGACACTCGACTCGAAGACGAGCTATCGATGGCTGCTCGCTTGCACGTCTCACGCCCAACCGCGCGCCAGGCCCTGCAGCGTCTCGTCGACCGCGGCCTCCTGACACGACGCCGCGGCGTCGGCACGATCGTCTCCCCGAGCCAGGTTCACCGCCCCATGGAACTCACCTCCCTCATGAAGGACCTGGTTGAGGCCGGCCACAAGGTACAGACGACAATCCAGCGCTACGAGGCGCACCCCGCCACGGAGGCCGAGGCCGAGGCGCTGAAGATCGAGGCAGGAACGCTGATCGTTCACATCGAACGCACGCGCTTTACGAACAACGAACCGATCGCTGTGCTCAGAAACCTCATCCCAGCGGACATTGCCCCCACGATGCAGGAACTCGAGTCTGGCTCCCTCTACGGCCTCATGCGCGAGCGAGGCGTCATCCTCACCTCAGCCCGGCAGGTCATCGGGGCGCGTACCGCTACCACCAAGGAAGCCAAGCTCCTGTCCGAGCATCGCGGTGCCGCCCTGCTCACGACGCAGCGCACGACATACGATCCCTCCGGACGCATCGTGGAGTACGGCGACCACATCTACCGAGCATCGCGCTACTCCTTCGAGGCCAATCTTTTCGCGCAATAACAAGGAATTTGATAATTCGTCCTCACAGGTTGCAGGATACTGGTTGTAACAGTGACACCACTATGCGGGACACGACTCAGGCAACTCTACGAGAAGCACTCGACGAGAGTACACCCGCATCAGTTCACTGCCCCAGCACCCCCTTCACGGCCTCGTCCAGCGGCTGAGCGCCGCCGCCAAGCATCCGCTCAAGCGATTCCAGCGTGTAGTGCGACGGACCCGCCAAGAACGCGACCATCGCGCCGACCTCTGAGGGATCGACGCCCATGCGGGCAGCCCATGCACGCCGGTACAGGCGCAGCTGCGTCGCAAAATAGGCCAGCTTCTCCGGCTTCGTCTGACGCGTAACCGGCTGACCACTCTTCCAGTCGACTACCAGGAAGCGCTGTCCCTCCCCGCTCACGCGTTCGAAGACGGCGTCGATGCGTCCCTGCACGGACACACCACCCACCTCCACGGAGAAGGCCTCTTCGATGGCGACGGCCCGATAGTCCGCCAGTTCCCCCGCGACGAACGCGCGGAAGTTTTCGCGCAGCCTCTCGAGCAGCTCGCGTTCCTTCACCGTCAGCAGGGCCTCGTCTGCCCCGTCGTCACCGCCAGCCAACGCGACGTCCTCGCTGGACGCGACCGCAGAAGGATCCACGGCCTCGGACACAGGATCAGCTCCCGCGACGTGCAGCTCGCGCTCGGCCCACGCATGAAAAACCGTGCCCAGGGCGGAAAACGAGCTGGGCTTGACCGGCATCGGTCGGCGCATATCGCGCGCAAACTCATCCGCATCCTGCAGCATCGCCGACACCGACGTCGCCGGCACACGCTCGGCCCACAGGTCCACGACCGGCACCTGACGCCCCAATCGATCCTCCTCAATGAGGGCAACCGTGTCCCTCACCGCGGGGTCATCGCCCAGCTCCGCCAAGACCTCGAACACGTCCCGATCCTGCGCAAGCTCCCCCATCTGAGCGCGCACAGAGGCTGCCGCATCCGCGACGCGCTGACGCGACGGGCCGGGGGCGGGCGGGAAAGCCTCCGATGTCTGCGCCCCGCCGAGGCTCGCCTGCTCCTCCTCCGACGGTGCGGGAGCAAGCACGCACACAGCTGATCCGTCGGCCGACTCGACCCCCACGTCACGCCAAGAGCCTGAGGACCACGCGATCCCCTGGCCCAACCGCTCAACAACATCCTCCGAGACCGTCTCCGCCTGACCCACCAACTCGGCACTGGCCTCCATAAGGTAGCGCGACGGATGCCTGACCTTCTTGTCCATCTGCGAGGTCCACGAACCCACGAGCAACTGCGCGCTGCGCGCACGCGTCATCGCCACGTACGCAAGGCGACGCTCCTCACGCTCCGCATGCTCGCCGAGGGAAGCACCGTATTCGCCATCCAACCACTTCTTAAACGCGGTCGACGGCTTCTTCTCGCCCTCGACATCGAACTCGAAGGGAGGCAGATCGGCCTTATCCCCGCGCCACGGGTGAGGCAACGCGCCGTTATCCGTCACCCAAGCCGTCGACTTGGGCGGCTCATCCCGCCACGACCGTGTCTTGCTCCGATGCGACGGGAACACGCCGTCACTCATGCCAAAGACGACGACGCCGTCCCACTCCAGGCCCTTCGAGCCGTGAATCGTCAGGATCTGCACGGCCTTGGGGTCCGGCTCGCCCAGCGGCGCATCGAGTCCATCCTCGCGCTTATCCGCCATATCCAGATAGGCCAGGAAAGACCCAAGGGACGCACCGGGCGTCTCCTTCTCGTAGGCCGCAGTCACGGCGATGAACTCGTCCAGCGCGGCGCGCCCACCCATCGATAGAGGATCCGCGATGACGTCATCCAGGGTCCCCATGATGAGGATCGCACGCTCGACCTGCTCCGTGATTGAGCGCCCCACGCCCTCACGGACCTGCTGCAGGCGCTCTCCCAGCAGGCGCACGCGGCGCACCGCCTCCTCGCTGATCGCAGGGCGGCCTTCGTCGGCCCACCCGGGCGTCGGCGGACGATCCACAGCATCGAGAAGCACGGCCTGATGAGGATTCAGCCCCTCCGCACGCGCCAGGAAGCGCGCCCAGTCCCCCAGCGCCATCAGGTCGGCGGCCCCCAGGTCGATGCCCGCCAGGAGACGCGCCAGCCACGGGGAGGCCGCCACGTCGTACGCCAACTCCAGGGCCGCGCGCACATCCTGCACAGCGGGCTGATCCAGTAGGCCACCCAGCCCGACAATCTCCGTGGGGATCCCCGCCTCCCGCAAGGCGGCGTCGATCAGCGGAAAGTCCTTGCGACGCCTGCTCAGGACTGCGACCGTGCGCCGCTTGCCGTCCTTAACCGGCTGCGAGCGCACCCGCTGCACGAAGTCGACCATCGCCGCCAGGGCCTGGTCGTAGGCCTGCGTGTATGCAATCTCGACGGTTCCCTGCCCCGCGCCCGGACGAGGCACCAGAACAGGAGACTGCGCCTTGAGCGCGTCCTTACCCTGCTGATAGGAAGCCACCTCCCGCAGCGGCGCGGCCACGCGATTCGCCGCATCCAGGATCGACACGTCGTTGCGCCACGCGGTGGACAAGGTGAGGGTCTGGTCCTCCTCAGCGACCCCCGTCTGGAAGCGCTCCAGGAACGTCTCCAGGGACGAGGCCGAGGCCCCCCTCCACCCGTAAATCGCCTGATTCGGGTCGCCCACCGCAGTAACGGCGTGATCGCCGAACAGCGTCGAGAGCAGCTCCATCTGGATGACGGACGTGTCCTGGAACTCGTCGAGGAGGACCGCGCGGAACTCGTCGCGCAGCGCGGCGCGCACAGCGGGTGCCTCGCGCACAATGCGCGTCGCCAGGACCAGCTGATCCGAAAAATCGAGAACACCCATGTCGCGCTTGCGCTGCTGATAGGCCTCGATGGGACCGAGGAACGCGAGACGGCGGCGGTTCGCATCAATGACATTGCGAGCCACGTCGTTTCCCCGCCCCACCTGCTCAAGCTCCCGGCCGAACTCCTCCAAGGCCTCGCGCGCAGTCTCGACCGTGTAGCCGTGCTCAGCGATCTCACCGGCGAGGTGCAGGATCTTGCCCACCACGCCCGCGGGACTCAGAGTCTCGTCCAAGTCGGTGGGCCACGCCTCGACGATCTGCGTCATCAGGTCGAGCGCACCCGCCTCGGAAAGCATGGCGAAATCGGGGTCGATGCCGATCCTCATCCCGTGCTCGGACACGATACGCTCCGCGAACGAGTTATAGGTCAGGGCCACCGGGTCTTCGTCAAGACGCTCGCGCATCTGCGGCATCTCACGCGACAGCAGACGGATACGCTCGCGCAGGCGGTCGCCCAGCTCCCCCGCCGCCTTGCGGGTAAAAGTCAGGCCCAGGATCGAGGCCGGGGTCAGGTCCGGGTGATTGGCCAACAGCCAGAGCACCCTCATCGACATGGTCTCGGTCTTACCCGACCCGGCACCCGCGACGACCAAGAGGGGGCGGCGTGGGGCCTCGACCACGCGTACCTGCTCCGGCGTCGGCGTCTTCGTCGCGTCGACGATTGCCTGGATCTGCATCGCGCTTAGCTTCATGGCGTTGTCCTTTCCCACGTCACTCCACCACCTTGCGGCCGCGCTCACGCGCCGGGCACAGCCGGTCAAAGGAACAGTACCGGCACGCATCCTCCGAGGGGGTCGCCTCGAAGTAAGGGCCGCGCGCAATGGCAGCGACCTCGCGCACCTTGCCCCGCCACTCCTCCAGCGTCTTCCCCTCCAGGGGCTTCTGATCGAAAGTCTTCGGTTTGTCCCCACCGAGCAGCGCGATGCGCGCCCCGGCCACCTGCTCCCCCGAGGCGAGGAGGGCCATCTGATAGGCCGCCAGCTGAGGATTGTCCGGGACGGTCTTCGCGCTATGCCCGCCCTTGCCCGTCTTCAAGTCCGTGACGCGCACTCCCTCGTCAACGTGCTCGAGGCGGTCCATGCGGCCACGAATCGTCACGCCCTCCACCTGGGCCTCCACCATCTGTTCGACCTCAACCCGGCCGGGCACGCCCACCAGGTAGGAAGCCAGATTGTCAACAATGGCGTGCGCACGACGATCCGCGTGCCGTCCGGCCCACGTGTCCAGGTTGTAGCCCAGCTCCTCGATACGCGCCTCGAGCGCCTCGGTCAGTTCCTCCGGTGTGCCGTGTGGATTCTCCTCCGCCAGCGCGTGAACGAGGGTTCCCAAGCTGGCCGCCGCATTCGACGGCCCGTCAGCGCCGATAGTAGTAAGGAACCAACGCAGAGGGCAGGCCAACGCCCGTTCAAACTGGGATGGGGAGAGTTTCACGTCGCCCTGATACTCCTCGTTGGTCGTAGGTGTACCACCCGCGCCCAGCCAGCGCTCCGGCTGCGCCAACGTGATGCCCTCACGGGCCATGAGAGCCAGGAGCGTCGCCGCAAGCTGGGCGTCCACCGTGTCATCGGAGGAGGCCGCACGCGCACGCAGATCCGCGATGTGCCCAGGCAGGGACAGGGGCGCTTCCACAACATCGAGCGGCACCACGTCGTTCTCTCGGGGCGTGCCCGCCAGGCGCGCCACCAGGTCGAAGAACACGGAGGGCGCGGCATCCTCCGAGCGCACAGCCCCCGCGTGCACATAGCACCGCGAGCGCGTCACAGCAGCCACGAAGAGACGATACTCGTCGTCCAGCACGGCTCGGCGCGCGGCCCGCGTAGAGTCGATAAGTTCTTCGCGCCCGTCATCGCCGATGACCGTGCGGCCCGCACCCACGTCTGCGAGCAGGTCGGCGCGCAGAATCCGGTCACGCAGCCGCATGTTCGGCCATGCTCCGTCCTGCAGGCCCGCGAGAACCACGACCTGCCAGTGGCGCCCCATCGCCTGCGCGGGTGTGAGGACCTCGACGCCGCCGGGGCGCACGCCCACGCGCGAAATCGTGTCGATGGGAACCGACCCCGCCAACAGCTCCGAGGCGAAATCACGCGCGGATCCGGCGGGGTTGCGTTGCTCCCACACGTCCGCGACGCGCAGGAGGGCGACGACCGCGTCAAGCTGATCGTCAAACCACGCCGAGGCCTCGTCCGATCGGATGGCCCGCGAGCGCCAGTCCTCGGCGACGCCGCACGCCTCCCACAATTCCCACAAGCGTTCCTGCGGGCGCGCGTCGCGCTGGCGGGCCAACTCCCACATGCGCGCTGCCTTCGTCAGCACACGCGCCAGGGCTCGGTCGTTCCACCCGCGCCGCCCCGGGGCCTCGGCCCCCTTCTCGAGCGTGGGTCGCCACGTGTCGGGATCATCGACGAGGTCGGCTACCGTCAGCGGGATAACCGCGGTCTCGTCGCCCGCCTCCTCGGCGGCCAAGGCGCGCGCGGCATTCAGACGGCGCAGCAGCCGGTGAACTGCCAGGGCGTCCGCCCCAACCAGAGCCGACGGCAAGAGGCGCTCGGCCAGCTCCCGGCGAATGGCCACGTCCGTGTCACTCTCCCCCGTCGGAATAGTCACGAGGTCCAAGAGAAGGCGCGTCGTGGACTGCGACGCGAAGTCGAAAGCACGCCCGCCGCCGGCCAGGGGAACGCCGCCGCGCGCCAAGTAGCGCCTGGTTTCAGCAACCATGGAGGAGCTGCGCACGATGACGACCTGGTCCGCAAAATCGATGCCGTCATGCAGGTGCCGGGCACGCAGGGCGCGGGCGATGAGTGCGCCCATCTGCGAGGGCGTGGCACCCAGGTGCGTCACCAGAGCACCCGTGGGCGCATCGTGGGCGACGTCCGCGTCGCGTCGCGCGGGCGACCCCGACTGCGCGATACGCGAGCAGGCCTGTCGAGCCAAGTCACGCACGACGCGGGACATGTCATACACCTGACCCAACTCAGTGATCTCGACACCGAGGGTGCTAGCGAGCCTGCGGTCCAGGTGTGGCTCTCCCCCACGATACCCGGCCACGGCCACGTCCGAATCCGAGAACGCGACGATGCGGGCACCCGCGTCCCGGCATGCAGTCAGGAGCGTCAGCGTTGAGGGCGTGCAATCCTGCAGGTCATCCACGATGACGACATCCGGCACCGGGCACGGAGCCTGCACGCCATGCGCCTCAGCATCCCTCTCCCACGCGCCAATCAAGTCCGCAGCAAGGGACTGGATGCGCGAGAGGTCCACGCGCAGCGTCTGCGGATACTCCGGGGATCGCTCGGGTCCCTCCTCCAGGGCGGCAACAATCGCACCCGCCCCCTCCCACTCGGGATGCCCGAAACATGCTCCGGCCTGCGCCAGCTTCTCCGAGTCCATCCCGGCCTCGCCCACGCGCGCCACCAGGTTACGCAGCTCCGCGCGAAACGCCGGCATCGCGCGCATCTGCTCACCGATATCCTCGGGCCAGGGTGCCTCCACGGTCTGCAACAGCTCTGCCAGCAGCTGATCCTGGGCCGCGCCCGTCACCAGCTCCACGCCTTCCAGAGGGATCTCGCGCTGAGTGCGCCACGTCGCCACCACCTGATACGCAAACGACGCAGGCGTGCGCACCGGACGCACCACCGACGGGCCGAGCGCCTGCGCGCGCGGCGTGAGTACGTCAGCGCGCGTACGATCAGGAGCGAGAATCATCGCGGAATGTCCCTGAGCAACCGCCTGCTCGAACACCGCGAGCGCACACGTACTGCGCCCCGACGACGGCGCCCCGCGAGCAATCGTATCCGAGTGCTGCGCTCCCTCGACAACCGCGCGTTGCGCCTCATTCAGCGCAGGAAGACGCCACCAACCCTCCGGGCGACGCCGCAACCTGACCTTGATTTCGCTCATGACGCAATACTGGCAGACCCCACCCACATCTGCGGCACATATGATGGGCGTGACGACATTTACCAGCAAGGAGTCAACATGGAGATCTTCATCGGCATTCGCGATAACACGCGTCAGCTCGGTCTCGACGTCGACATGACCGAAGGCGAGCTCATGGCCAAAGTTCACGAGGCCCTTACCTCCCCCAACGGCGTCCTCGACCTCACCGACACCAAGGGCCAGCGCACCCTCGTTCCCGCCAACGCCCTCGGCTACGTGCAGATCGCCAGCAAGACAGAGCGTCGCGTCGGCTTCGCGATCCACTGACCCGCACAGACAAACGAGGCCGGGGAACGCACTGCGGAACTGAACCGCTCGCGCTCCCCGGCCTCGTCTACACCCTGCGGCCTCAGGCCTTCAGGTGAATGTCCTTCATACGTTCACCGTGACGCTTGATCACGTACTCCGTGATCTCATCGACATTGTCCGGCGTCATCGCCAGCTGCGGATAGGTGAACAGCGTGGCCCGCACGAGGCCGAGGGCCTCACCCGCCACGCGGCGACCCCACAGAGACAGGCGATCCGCCAACTGCGGGTCCGCCTCAATCTGCGGTCCCAGGTGCGCGCGCACCCAATGCCCCTGCTCGAATGGCCAGACGTCCTCGATACCCTCAAACAGGCCGTGGACACGGGCAACACGAATCAGCATGTCACCGAGCATGCCGCGCGTAATAAAGGTCTTCACCGCGCGCTCCGCAAACGTCGTCGGACGGGTGCGCGCATCCAAATCGTCATACGCGCTCGTAAACGCACTAGCGGCCTCCAGCAAATCAAAGTCACGGTGCTCACACCACACCTCCAGCTGCTGATACAGCGCAAAACACTGCGCAGCCATACGCGCGTGCTCCACGTGTGCCTCAAACGTGGGGGCCTGCTCTCCGTCCTTCGCCAGGCGCGTCATAAACGCGAGCGAAGAATACGCGAGAATACCAAGGACATCAGTGTCGTCGGCCGGGACAGAAACATATTCGTGAGCCATGAGTCCAGCATAGTGCCTGACAAGCGCCCTGGCTCCCACTGTCCACACAATCCACACGTTCTCACCCCCTCTGTGACCAGCACCTCCCCCGCTCGCCCGCTTCACACGATTACACTGAAAAGCGACCACCGGACGCCCGGTCGCATTCTTTTTGCACATCACACGTTCGCGCGGACGACTTTCCCCGCGCTAGACATTGCGCGATCGGCACCGACCCCAACCCCGGAAAAGCCCGGGAGACAAGGCAGATCGTGACCACCACAAACACCGAGGCCCTCGAGCCCACCCCCGACAACGACGCCGCCACGCAGGCCGTGTCCTCCGCGCAGGCCCCCGCCCAGGCCTCGTCCGTCGAATACTCCGCAGGCGTCGTCCGCCTGGGCAACATCAAGCCCGCGGCCCCCGAGGTCGAAGAGGCTACCCCTGACATTACTGACAAGGGCGGCGACAACCTCGACAAGAAGTCTTTCGCGGACTTCGGCGTCACCGACCCGATCGTCGACGCCCTCGAAGACAAGGGCATCACGCACCCCTTCCCGATCCAGGCCCTGACCCTCGGCCCCGCGCTGGACCGCCACGACATCATCGGCCAGGCCAAGACTGGTACCGGCAAAACCCTTGGCTTCGGCATCCCCGTCCTCGAGGACGTCATCGCGCCAGACGAAGAGGGCTACGAGGACCTGCTCAACCCGAACCAACCGCAGGCTCTCATCATCCTGCCGACCCGCGAACTCACCAAGCAGGTTGCCCAGGACCTGCGCGAGGCCGCCAAGTACCTGTCGACCCGCATCGTCGAAATCTACGGCGGCGTCGCCTTCGAACCCCAGATCGAAGCCCTCCAGCGCGGTGCCGACATCGTCGTGGGCACGCCCGGCCGTCTCATCGACCTGCTGTGCAAGGGCCACCTGCACCTGTCCGGCGTCGAAACCGTCGTCCTCGACGAGGCCGATGAAATGCTCGACCTGGGCTTCCTGCCTGACGTCGAAACCCTGCTGGGCCGCGTCCCCGAGAACCGCCACACCATGCTGTTCTCCGCGACTATGCCCGGCCCCGTCGTGGCCCTCGCACGCCGCTTCATGGTCCATCCGACCCACATCCGCGCGCAGGACCCCGACGACCAGAACCAGACCGTCAACACGGTCAAGCAGGTCATCTACCGCGTTCACGCCATGAACAAGGTCGAGGTCATCTCCCGCATCCTCCAGGCCGAAGGCCGCGGTCGCACCGTCATCTTCTGCCGCACCAAGCGCACCGCCGCCCGTCTGGGCGAGGACCTGACCGCCCGCGGCTTCGCGGTTGGCGCGCTGCACGGCGATCTCGGCCAGGGTGCCCGCGAGCAGGCTCTGCGCGCCTTCCGTAACGGCAAGGTCGACGTCCTGGTCGCCACCGACGTCGCCGCGCGAGGCATCGACGTCGACGACGTCACGCACGTCATCAACTACCAGTGCCCCGAAGACGAGAAGATCTACATCCACCGCATCGGCCGCACGGGCCGCGCGGGGCATTCCGGTACAGCCGTCACCTTCGTCGACTGGGACGATACACCGCGCTGGTCGCTCATCTCCAAGGCCCTGGGCCTGGGCGTGCCGGATCCGCTCGAGACCTACCACACCTCCCCCCACCTGTTCACCGACCTGGACATTCCGGAGGGCACGACCGGTCGCCTGCCGCGCGCCAAGCGTACGCGCGCGGGCCTGGACGCCGAGGTCCTCGAAGATCTGGGCGGCTCCGCTCCCCGCTCCGAGGGACGAGGCCGTGGCGGGCGTTCCGGGTCGCGTTCGGGTTCGCGTGGTGGCTCGCGTGGCGGCCGTGGGCGTTCGTCACGTGGTGCTTCGGCTTCTTCCTCGGACGCGTCGCGTTCGCGCGGATCGCGTCGCGGCTCCCAGGACGGTGATCGCACGCTGAACGCCGGCAAAGGCGGTCGTTCCGACCGCGGCACGCGTGGCCGTGGCCGCGGCGAACACTCGCAGCGTTCGGGTTCCGGTGATGCTGGTGCCGCTGGTTCGGCTGGCTCCGGTTCTGTTGCTGGTTCTGAGCGCGCGCCCCGCACCCGCAAGCGCATCCGCCGCCGCAAGAACGCAGAGTGACGCGGTAGCGTGGCACGGCCTTGGCGTGAGGCGTTAGTGCGTGGCGCTGATAGCGCTCAGCGTTTATGCGCATTCCGCCAGTCAGTGACCACGCTGCGCATCTGATGCGCACGCCGGTCATCACAGCACCCACGCGATGATCGCGCCGCGTTCGTACAGCAATAGGAGGGACCCGAGCCACACGGCTTGGGTCCCTCCCCTGTTTGTTTTCCTACGGCGAAGCCCCGCTGCGCCGTTGACGCACGTAGCTCCGGCTCGCGCACACGGGTGTGGTGAGCATTGGAGGCTTCCACGCCCACCCACGGCCGCAGCCTGAGTCTGTCACCGACGCACTCCACGCCTGCAGCACGAGGGCCGCACGAGAGGCGCTACACCCGTTACGTCGCGATGCACCCGTTACGTCGCGATGCACCCGATCAGAAAGGGTGTAATGCCTACGGATCGGGTGCACCGCCGCCCACAACAAGCCCAACCGCGAAAACGTTTCGTCTCGCAAGAAGCCGCGCCGGCTGCCCCTCGGCAACCGGCGCGGCCTTGCTCTCACAATTCAGCTCTCCAGGTCCTGGTAGACCGGCTGCCACATGGCGCGGCGAACGGCCTCGACGACGTCACCCGGATCCATGTCGCACTGGCCATCTGCGATAGCCTGACGGACGACGGCAACCGCGACAGTCGCCGACGACGCACGCAAGTGGTCCACCGGCGGCAGGAGGGACGCACCCAGCTCGTGCGACGTCACCTGACTGGCCACGGCCTCGGCGGCGGCCAGAATCATCGCATCGGTCACGCGAGGGGCACCGGACACGATCGTTCCAAGCCCCAGGCCCGGGTACAGCAACGAGTTGTTTCCCTGCCCGATGTGGAAGGTCGTCCCCTCGTAGTCGAAGGGCAGGATCGGAATGCCCGTGGCCACCAGCGCGCGCCCCTTAGACCAGGCGATGATGTCCTGCGGCATGACCTCGATTTTCTCCGTCGGATTCGACAAGGGCAGGACGATGGGTCGCTCGCACCCCTCGTTCAAAGACTCGATGACATCCTGCGTGAAGGCGCCGTGATCCGTCGACGTTCCGATCAGGATCGTCGGGCGGACGCGGCGAACGGTCTCCAGCAGGCTGATCGCACCGTCCTTGCGCTCCCAGTCGGTGACCTCAGAGGCGCTGCGCGCGTAGGCCGCCTGGTAATCGGGCAGCCCCTCCATGTCATCGGTCACCAGTCCGGCGCGGTCGATCAGCCAGATGCGGTCCTTCGCCTGCTCGGGTGTCAGTCCAGCGCGCACCATGCCCGCATGGATCTGATCGGCCATGCCGGTTCCCGCAGTGCCCGCGCCGTAAACAAGGAGACGCTGGTCCGCGAAGGTCGTGCCGTTGGTCTTCATGCCCGCAATGACAGCGGAGATGACGATCGCTCCGGTGCCCTGCATGTCGTCATTGAAGATGCGGTACTTATCCCGGTTGTTGACGAGGATGCGGCGCGCGTTCGAAGCACCGAAGTCTTCGAAATGCAGGAGTGCGCGCGGGTACAGCTCGGATGCGACGCTCAAGTACTCATTGACGAGGGCGTCGTAGCGTTCTCCGCGCACACGACCATGGCGGTTGCCGAGGTAATCGGGGTCGTTGAGCAGCTCCTCGTTGTCGGTGCCGACGTCGAGGTTGACCGCGATGACGCGCGAGGGGTCAATACCGGCTGCGGCTGTGTAGACGGCGAGCTTGCCGACGGAGATGTCGGTGCCGTTCACACCCCAGTCGCCGATGCCGAGGATCTGTTCGGCATCGGAGACGACCAGGAGATCGACGTCATCGGGGCCGAGGCCGAGGCCTTCAAACGTGGGCCGCACATCCTCGACTCGATCGACGGACAGGTAGGTGGCGCGCGAGCGGCGGTAGTCTGCGGACCACTTCTTGATGGCCTCGCCGATCGTCGGATCGTAGATGACGGGTAGGAGTTCGGCGATGTGGTCGATGATGACCTTGTAGTACAGCGTCTCGTTGCGGTCGTGCAGCTGTTCGAGGTAGATGTACTTGTCGAGGTCGTCGTCGAGTCGACACACCTGCTTGTAGGCGCGTGCGGCCTGTTGTTCAAGCGTTTCGACAGCTGCGGGAAGACGACCCATCAGCCCGAAGCGCTTGCGCTCATCGAGGGTGAAGGCGGTCCCACGGTTGGTCTGAGGATCGGCAATGATCTGGGGTTTTGCTGGCATCAGCGGCTCCTTTCTGGTAGCTGTTTTCAGCGTAAACCAGTTGCACGCCGCTGTCCCTGTCTATCGTTTGGCATTCTCTCAGCGGGCTCCCAGGAATGCGCGGCCTCATGAAGCTGGCGGGGGTCGCACGGTTCGATTGCATTGGTTCCACTCAGGAATTCGCGTGCTACATGGCCGGGCTTGCTTCCCCCGGCGATCACACCTGCGGCTGGACGACCAGCACGCTGCACAGTCACCTTGCCTGGCGATACTGGTTCCGTTGGGGATGTGGCGCCTCATCGACAACAAGCGTCATCGCGGATCTGGCGGGTAGCCACATCCCCTACCCGCGTTCTACAGGCCCCGATCACGCAGCGATACACCCGATCCGTCGCGGTGCACCCGATCAGAAGGGGTGTAATGCCTACGGATCGGGTGCAACGCCGCCTCCCACAACAAGCCCAACCGCGGACACTCCCTCCCGACACACCACAACCGGCAGCATCGGACGCCGCCACACGACCTCGACACACTCGCACCGATTCCGCGCAAGAGCCGTTGCACCCGTTAGGTCGCGATACACCCGATCCGTCGCGATAAAC
>NZ_CAJPJE010000052.1:0-13889 GCF_905369875.1 Actinomyces sp. ICM47 | reverse complement strand
GTGCACACGCGGATAGGTTGTGCGCATATGAATAGGTGATGCACATGCGGATAGGACAATAAGCTATCCGCATGCTCGTAACCTATCCGCGTGCTCGTAACCTATCCAGACGCTGACGAAGTCGAACCCGCAGGATTACCCCTACCCCAGGCCCGCGGGGTCCACGAGGGAGAGCGCTCGCGGGGCGCGCGAGACGCGCACGCTTTGGCCCCACGTAAGGGTGAGCCGATCAGATTCCATGCCGTCGCCGAAGAGGACGAGGGATTCGGAGCCGACGACGAGGCTCAGCTCTTCATCCTCGTCCAGGATGCCTTCGGTGTGCTCGATGCCGGTATAGGGGGAGGGCCAGGCCTCGCGCACAAACCATGCGAGTGAGGGCGAGGTCGGGGCGGGCATCTCCCCCATCGCACGCCCACGCTTGAGGGAGGCCCCCCATCCGGTTGCGCCGGTCCCGGTGGAGACGACGACGCCCGATGAGGATTGGCGTTCGACGCTGGACCCAAGGGAGAGTTCGTAGCGGGCGCTCTGGTGGCTCGGGTGCCCGATGAACACCTCGTTGAGGGCGGTCAGGGAGCGCGAGTCGTCGGCTGCCGCACGCACCATCGTCAGGTGATCGACGCGCAGGTCCGCGCCTGATTCGAGGCGGCGCAGCGCCCCTACGCCTTGGTCGGGCGTGCAGCGCACGAGGACACCCGCGTTGGACTGGGGTACCGAGTTGATGCCGACCACGACCTGGTCGCCAGCGTATTTGGCAACGTTGGCGACCAGGCCGTCGGGTCCGACGACGACGATGACGTCCTCGGGGGCGAAGAGGAAGCGCGAGAGGGAGTCGCGTTCGACGTCGGCGCTCGCCCACCCGTCCGGGATGCCTGCGCGCACACGGGCCAGGGCTGCCAGGTGGGACTCGTGCGCTCGTTCGACGGCTTCGAGGCTGCGCCCGCGTGACCGCAGGACGAATTCGACCTGGCCGCGGGTGGAGTAGCGGTCCATGAGTTCGTCATACTCGGTGGGGCGTCGGACGATGACGGCGCGTCGTCGCATGGCTACTTGCCTGCCTTCTTGGAGCCGGTGAATGCTGAGACGAGATCACTGAGCACGTCGGCGGTGATGGTGATGTCGCCGAAGGACGGCATGTTCTTGGCCAGTTCCTTGAGGGCGACGGCGCGCGCCACCTCTGGTCCGGCCTCGCCGAGGGCCCTGACGTAGGACGCATCGGTCGCAGTCCGCGCGGCACCAGCGGTCTTCCAGTCCGCCTCGTAGGCTTTGGCTTTTTCGACGATGCGTCGAGCTTCCGCCTCGACGGCGATCGCGTCGGCAGCGGCTTTCTCCTCAGCTTCACGCCTGGCATTGTGTCCTTCCTGGTCAACCAGGTCGGCACGCTTGCGGGCCAGGTCGAGCTTGGACTGCATCTCGTTTTCGGAGATCTGGGATTCGCGTTCGACGGCGAGGGCGCGGCGTTCGTAGAGGGCGCGATCAGCCTCGGCCTGGAGCTGCTCGAGGAGCGGGGCTCGCAGCGAGGATTCGACGCCTTCGTCAGGGCGCAGGCTCATGAGGCGCACGTCGACGACGGCGACGCCGGTTGCGCGCAGCTGTTCGTCGGTGGCGAAGGCCTGGGCGAGCACGCTGCCGACCCGTTCGAGGGAGCCAGAGATGGCGTCAGACAGAGGCATCGCGCCGATGGACGAGGCCAGGGCCGAGTGAGCGATTCGGGTGACGGTTTCGTCGATCTGCCACAGGCCTTGCGCGTCGTTGTTTGCATCGCGCGGGTACAGGTCGAAGTCGTAGTGCGAGGCGGCCGCCTCGGCGTCCTCGATGCGGTAGGTGATGGCGACCTGGGCGCTGACGTTTTGCTGGTCGGCGGACGGGACCTGTACGAGGAAGCTGTGGGCGCGGTTCGCGGTGGGCACTTCCGCAAGCGCGCAGCGCCCGGCTCGCAGCCAGAAGGACTGGCCGACTCCGGATCGGATGGTGCGTCCGGCGCGGATTTGGACGACGTGGTCGCCGGCTCCGCCCTGGTAGCGGATGAGGAAGGGGTGGTGGTGGAGGGTTCCCATGATGGCTCCTTAGTCGGGTGGTTTCCCACTTGTTTGTGTCACGATGACGATAATCCCACCTTGCATTTAATGTCAACTCGACACAAATAAGTTATGCTGGCACCATGACTGAGCCCCTCACCATCCCGATCGCGGTCGACATCGTCGCCCTGACCGTCATCGACCACATCCTCCACGCCCTCGTCGTGCGCCGAGGCATCGAACCCTTCAAGAATCACCTGGCCCTCCCCGGAGGATTCCTGCGCGACGGCGAACAAACCGAAGAGGCGGCAGCGCGCGAACTTGAGGAGGAAACAGGCCTCACTCCCCCGGGCCACCTCGAGCAGCTGCGCACCTACGGCCCCATCGGGAGAGACCCCCGCGGCCCCATTCTCTCCGTCGCCTATCTACTCCTGGCGCCTTCCTTCTCCCCCGCCCGCGCGGGAGGCGACGCCGCCGGAGCACTCTGGCACCCCGTCGACACCCTCCTCGCACCCGCTTCCCCCCTTGCCTTCGACCACGCGAGAATCCTGGCGGACGGCATCGAACGCGCACGCTCCAAGATCGAATACTCGCCCCTGGCTACCTCCTTCTGCGGCCCCGAGTTCACGATCACCCAGCTACGCACCACCTACGAGGCCATCTGGGGATCGGCCCTCGACCCTCGCAATTTCCACCGGAAAGCAACAAAAACAGCCTCCTTCATCGAGCCAACGGGAGGCACCGTCCGCGAGGGCGCAGGGCGCCCCGCAACCCTCTACCGCCTCGTCCCCAGCGTCGATGCAACAGCCTTCGTCCTCGACCCTCCCCTGCGCCGACCGCCCACCCCAACCCCGGCCTCGTCAATGAAGAGCGCAAGCGCGCGGAATACGCGAGAATAAGCCCCGTACCAAAGGAGAACCATGAACTTCCATTCCCTCTACGACCAGGGCTTCGCGCGCGTCGCCGCCGTGACCCTGCCCGTGCACCCCGCGCGCCCCTTCGAGAACGCGCGCGAGATCATTGACACCGCCCGCGAGCTTGACGCGCGCGGCGTCGCCGTCGGCGTCTACCCGGAGCTGTGCGTCTCCGGATACGCCATCGACGACCTCCTCCTGCAGGACGTCCTGCTCGATACCGTCGAGAAGGCCCTGGGATCCATCGTCGAGGCCAGCGCCGACCTACTCCCCCTCCTCATCGTCGGCGCGCCGCTGCGCAAGGACAACGCCCTGTACAACTGCGCGGTCGCCATCCACCGCGGGCGCGTGCTCGCGATCATTCCCAAGTCGCACCTGCCCAACTACCGCGAGTTCTACGAGAAGCGCTACTTCGTCACCATGCCCCCGCGCGCCTGCGAGCGCATCGAAGTCCCGTGGGGCGGCATCGAAGAATTCACCGGCGGCCCCGTGTGGGTCCCCTTCGGCCAGGTCCTCATCTCCGCCGACGACGTGCCCGGCCTGACCGTCGGCATCGAGATCTGCGAGGACATGTGGGTGCCCGTCACTCCCGCCACCGAACTGGCGCTCGCGGGCGCGACCGTCCTGGCGAACCTGTCGGCGTCCCCGATCACGGTCGGACGCGGCGCGGACCGCGAACTCATGGTGCGCTCGGTGTCCGCGCGCTGCTCGGCGGCCTACATCTACACGGCGGCCAGCATGGGCGAGTCCAGCACGGATCTGGCTTGGGACGGCGAGACCATGATTTACGAGGCCGGGGAACGCCTGGCAATCGGCGAGCGCTTCCAGGAGGGCGCGCACATCACGATCGCCGACGTGGACCTGGAGCGCCTGCGCACCGAGCGCAAGCGCCAGAATTCGTTCACGGACAATGCACAGCGCTACTTCGCGGGGGACGAGCGCTTGTCCCCCCAGGAGGTCGAGATCACGCTCGATCCGCCGCGCACCGACCTGGGCCTGGAGCGAGCGGTCAACCGCTTCCCCTTCGTCCCCAACGACCCCACACGCCTGGAGCAGGACTGCTACGAGGCCTACAACATTCAGGTCGCCGGCCTGGTCCAGCGCCTGCGCGCGATCGGCAACCCGAAGATCGTCATCGGAGTCTCGGGCGGCCTGGATTCGACGCACGCGCTGGTCGTGGCCTCCCGCGCGATGGACCTGCTGGGGCGACCGCGCACGGACATTCTGTGCTACACGCTGCCCGGTTTCGCCACGTCCGAGCGCACGAAGACGAACGCGACCCTGCTGTGCCAGTACCTGGGCACGTCCTTCCAGGAGATCGACATCCGCCCGGCGGCCACGCAGATGCTGGCCGACATCGGCCACCCCTACGGCGAGGGCGAGGCCACCTACGACGTCACCTTCGAGAACGTCCAGGCAGGCCTGCGCACCGACTACCTGTTCCGCCTGGCCAACCACCTGGGCGGCATCGTGCTGGGCACGGGCGACCTGTCCGAGCTGGCGCTGGGCTGGTGCACGTACGGCGTGGGCGACCAGATGAGCCACTACGCGGTCAACACGGGCGTGCCGAAGACACTCATGCAGCACCTGATCCGCTGGGTCGTCGCCTCCAAGCAATTCGACGACCATGTCGGCGAGGTTCTCCTGTCGATCCTCAACACGGAGATCTCCCCCGAGCTGGTTCCCGCCAAGCCGGGTGAGAAGATGCAGTCCACGCAGGACAAGATTGGCCCCTACAACCTGCAGGACTTCACGCTGTACCACGTGCTGCGTCGCGGCGCGCGCCCCTCGAAGATCGCATTCCTGGCGGAGAAGGCCTGGTCGGACGCTTCCGTGGGTTCCTGGCCGGTCGGCTTCCCCGAGGAGGACAAGGTCGCGTATTCGCTGGAGGAGATCGTCACGTGGGAGCGCCTGTTCCTCTGGCGTTTCTTCAGCCAGCAGTTCAAGCGCAGCGCCCTGCCCAACGGCCCAAAGGTCATGGCCGGCGGCTCCCTGTCTCCGCGCGGGGATTGGCGCATGCCCTCGGACGTGTCGGGCGCGGATTGGGTCGCCGAACTTGACGAGGCCGTCAAGGGTTTGGTCGACTAACCTGACATTCGCTCACGCCCGGTCGCAAGCTGCCGTGGGGCGACACTCACTCGAGTGTCGCCCCACGTGTTTCTTGTCAATATGCGCCAAGAACGACGTTGGACCGCAAGACTATGCCAGCATTCACACGCACAAAGCCCAAAATGTCGGTATGGTTACTTTTGGCAGTTAGGTAAGCCTAGCTTTTCCTATTTCAGTCCAATCGCAAATAACTATGACGGAGAAATAATGTCTCGCACGACCACGTCCCTGGCCGCTATCGCCGCCATCGCTGCACTCGGCCTCGCTGCCTGCTCCTCGGGTGCCACTTCCTCCTCGCAGTCCACCACATCCTCCGCGTCCGAGGCCACCCAGGCCTCGTCCGTGTCTATCGAGGCAAACGACGGCACGGTCGACATCAAGCTGCCCGTCACCCGCGCAGCATCCCTCGACAACCGCACCTTCGAGGTCCTCGCGCAGTGGAACGTGCCGCTCGTCGCTGCCCCCAAAAAGCTGATCCCCTCGACGATCACCGCCTACAACGGCGATGACATCGCCGACGTGGGCATGCACCGCGACCCCAACCTCGAGGCCTTGGTCGCCGCCGAACCCGACCTGATCATCTCCGGCCAGCGCTTCTCCAAGTACGACGCCCAGATCAAGGAACTGGCCCCCGACGTCCCGCTCATCAACCTGGAGCCGCGCGAGGGACAGCCTTTCGACCAGGAACTCATCCGCGAGGTCACGGACCTCGGCGAGATCTTCGGCAAGCAGGACGAAGCCAAGAAGCTGGTCGACGACTTCAACGCCTCGATCGAGCGCGCGAAGAAGGCCTACGACGGCTCCTCCACCGTCATGGCGGTTGACGTCTCCGGCGGCAACATCGGCTACGTGGCGCCCGGCAAGGGCCGCACCTGGGGACCGGTCTTCGACCTGCTCAGCCTCAAGCCCACCCTTGAGGTCGAAGGTTCGACCGACTCTCACACCGGTGACGACATCTCCGTCGAGGCCATCGCGCAGGCCAACCCCGCCTGGATCCTCGTGCTCGACCGCGACGCCGCGATCACCAAGGACGGCTCTAACACGCCGGCCGAGACCGTCATCAACGACAACGCTGCCCTGCAGAACGTGACTGCCCTCCAGAACAAGCAGGTCGTGTACGCGCCGAACGATACCTACACCAACGAGTCGATCATCACCTACACGGAGATCTTCAACTCCCTCGCGGACGCCTTCGAAGCAGCCAAGAAGTAACCCCCTGACACCCTTGCGGGTGCCGCCCCTCGGGCGGCACCCGCACCCCCATTCTCATGACGCATTCACCCACCACCGCGCCACCTTCCCCCCAGACACCCGCATCCTCCGCTATGACGCCCACACCCGCCACGACCTCGTCGAGGCGGCCCCTCGCACTCGCACTGGCCACGCTGGCCGTCCTCGCCCTGCTGGTTCTGTCCCTGTCCACCGGTGAGTACTCGATCCTCTCCCAGGACGACGGCTGGCGGATCTTCCTCGCCGTGCGCGTTCCCCGCACCATCGCCCTGATCCTCTCCGGTGCCGCCATGTCCATGAGCGGCCTCGTCATGCAGCTGGTCACCCAGAACCGCTTCGCCGAACCCTCCACGACGGGCACGACCGAATGGGCGGGGCTAGGCCTGCTCGTCATCATGATCGCGTGGCCGGGTGCCCCAATCCTGGTGCGCATGACCTGCGCGATCACCTTCGCGTTCGCGGGCACGATGGTGTTCTTCGCGCTGCTGCGCCGCGTCTCGCTGCGCTCCTCGCTGCTCGTACCAATCATGGGCACGATGCTCGGCGCGGTCGTCTCAGCGATCTCCACGTTCCTCGCGCTGGAGACCAACACCGTGCAGAGCGTGGCCGTGTGGTTCCAGGGGTCCTTCACCTCCGTCTACGAAGGCCAGTACGAGATCCTGTGGATCGTCATCATCGTCGTCGCAATCGTCTTCATCATGGCCGACCGCCTCACAGCCGTGTCGCTCGGCGAAGACATCGCCGTGTCCCTCGGCGTCAACTACCACCGCATGGTCCTCATCGCGACCGGCCTAGTCGCCGTCGCCACCGGCGTCGTCACCGTCGTCGTCGGCTCCCTGCCCTTCCTAGGCCTCATCGTGCCCAACCTCGTCTCCATGACGATGGGCGACAACCTGCGCACCAATCTGCCGTGGGTGTGCCTGGCGGGCATCGCCCTGGTGACAGTCACCGACCTGCTCGCCCGCACCATCATCTCCCCCTTCGAGATGCCCGTCTCCGTCATCCTGGGCGTCCTCGGAGCCTTCGTCTTCATCGCGCTCGTGCTGCGCCAGGCCAAGAAGGGAGCCACGCTGTGACCACCGCCTCTCTCCCCGCGACGAACGAGGCCGCCTCAGACTCCCCCGCCCAGGCCTCGTCCATCACGCGCCCGACACGCCGTACCGGTGCCTTCGTGTCCCCCGCCGCCAGGCGTCGCTGGTGGATCGTCTTCAGCGCCGTGTGCGCGGTCGCGCTCCTGTCCTGCATCGGGCTGCTCGTGTGGAAGAATCCCGCGCACTTCGGAACACCCGTTTTCTGGCGTCTCGCGCGTCGACGTGCCTTCGCGGTCCTGGCGATCGCCCTGGTGGCCGTGTGCCAGGGCATGGCCACGGTCGCCTTCCAGACGGTGGCGAACAACCGCATCATCACGCCCTCCATCCTGGGCTTCGAGTCCCTCTATCGGACGATCCACACCTCCACGATCTTCTTCCTGGGCGTGGCCGGACTCAACGCGTCGGCGACCGTCGGCAACTTCGTCGGCCAGTTGGGGCTCATGATCGCCCTGACGCTCGCGCTCTATTCATGGCTGCTCACCTCGCAGCGCGCCTCGATGCACGCGATGCTCCTCATCGGCGTCATGCTCGGCGCGGGCTTCGGTTCCATCTCGACCTTCATGCAGCGTCTCCTCACGCCTTCGGAGTTCGACGTGCTCACCGCTCGTCTCTTCGGGTCCATCGCGAACGCGCAGAAGGAGTACTTCCCGATCGCCGTCCCGCTCGTTGCGGTCGCCGCGCTCGCCCTCGTGCTCCTGACACGCAGGCTCTCCGTCCTTTCCCTCGGACGCGAGACAGCCACAAACCTGGGGCTCAACCACCGGCGCACGTCGGTCGTGGTCCTCGTCCTCGTATCGATCCTGATGGCCACGTCGACCGCGCTCGTGGGCCCCATGACATTCCTCGGATTTCTCGTCGCGACGCTGTCCTACCAGTTCTCCGACACCCACGACCACCGCTTCATCTTTGCGATGGCGGTGGCCCTCGGCATCGCGATTTTGTCCAGCGCTTACTTCGTCATGAACCACATCTTCAACACGCAGGGCGTCGTCTCCATCATCATCGAGTTCGTCGGCGGACTCGCGTTCATCGTCACTATTTTGCGAAAGGGCCGCCTGTGATTTCCATTGATTCCGTCGTCAAGCAGTATTCGCCGTCGGTGCGCATCGGCTCGATCTCCCTCGACATCCCGGCGGGCGGCATCACGGCGCTCGTGGGTCCCAACGGGGCGGGTAAGTCCACGCTCCTGACCATGATCGGGCGTCTCCTCGGCATCGACGAGGGCACCATCGAGGTCGGGGGCCTCAACGTCGCCACGACGAAGTCCTCCGAGTTGGCGCGCACCCTGTCGATCCTGCGCCAGGAGAACCACTTTATCTCGCGCCTGACCGTGCGCCAGCTCGTGGGATTCGGGCGCTTCCCCCATTCCAAGGGACGTTTGAACGCCAAGGATGAGGCGATCATAGACCGCTACATCGGCTTCCTCGACCTGGAGGACCTCCAGGCTCGTTACCTCGACCAGCTCTCGGGCGGCCAGCGCCAGCGCGCCTACGTCGCCATGGTGCTGGCCCAGGAGACGGACTACGTCCTGCTGGACGAACCTCTCAACAACCTGGATATCGCGCGCAGCGTCGAGATGATGACGATGCTGGAACGAGCTGCCCGCGAGTTTTCGCGCACCATCGTCATCGTCCTGCATGACATCAACTTTGCGGCGCGCTACGCCTCACAGATCTGCGCTCTCAAGGACGGGACGGTCGCTTTCATGGGCACGCCCGAGGAGATCATGCGCGACGAGATCCTCACCGACATCTTCGACACCCCCGTCACCGTCGTGCCGGGTCCCAACGGCCCGATTGCCTGCTACTTCTGAGCGTGCACGCGCGCTCGGCCACGGCTCGACTGTCACCGGTCACCCGACGCTCCCACGGCCTCGTCATTCACGAGGCCGTGGCCAGTTAGAATGATCGCGCGGCCCACGCTCATGCGTGAAACAGCCGTGAAACTTTCACTGTCCCTGGGGGTTCCCGTGCACGTCGGACTCATCGTCCTTTTTGTCCTCATCGCCCTGGCGCTTATCGCGGGCGGCCTCTACCTCTTCACCTCGGGCCTGACCGCGCGCGTCGGCGTATGCCATCCTCCCCTGGGGCTGCGCCTGGCTGGCATCACCCCCGGCTCGCAGGCCTGGGAGCGCGCCCACCGCGCCGCCTGGCCGATTCTCTTCGGCGGCGGGGTCCTGGGTACCGCCCACGGCATCGCGCTGGCTGCCACGACCCTCATGGACGCGCGACTCTCCGTCCCCATCGTGTTCGTCGTGTCTGGCATCATCGTCGAGGCGGGCCTGTGGCTAGTCGCGCGCGGTGCCGGCAAGGCGTCCCTGTCCTAGGACTTTCACTCGGTCGCTCACGCCGACGCACGCGATGTACCGCGCCCATGCGGCATGGAACCCCGGCCTCGTTGCTCTCAGACGAGGCCGGGGTTCCCAGTATGAGGGGCGAGATTCAGCCCTTGGGGCGCTCGCGGCGGTCCAGCATGTACAGGGCCAGCTTCGAGGGCTCGAGCGCGCGCACGGCGTGCGGCAGGCGCGTGCCGAAGTGGATGACGTCGCCGGGCTTCAGGACAACGGTGCGGCCGTCGGCCTCGATCTCGAGGGCACCCTCGAGCGTGTGGAGGATGACGGGCATCGCGGCCGTGTGCTCGCTGAGGATCTCGTCCTTATCGAAGCTGAAGAGGACCAGGCGGACACCCTCGGCGTGCATGACGGTGCGTGACACCGTGGCTTCCTCGTTGACCTGGATCATCGAGGCGATGTCCTGCAGGTCCGTCATGATGGGAGTGGGGACCTCGGTGTTGGATTCGGGCGAGAGGCTCAACTGTTCTCCTTGGGTTTGCGCGCGACGATGGCGACGCCGCACAAGTGTCGGTCGTATTTCTTGAACGTACGCGCCATCGTAGTGACGCGCTCGCGCAGATCTTTGTCGCGGGCAATGTTTCGCATAATGCGCAGAGCGCCGCGCACGCCTTCGTCGGCGATCATCCGGCCCGGTTTGAGCAGGGCCATGGGAGCCATGCGGGTCTCTTCGACGACGAGGCCAACGTCTTCGAGCGCACGCCTCCAGTCGGCAACCGTCAGGGGGCGTGCGTTGACGTTGATGGCGCGTGCGAGGGCCTTCCTGATCTCGGTGGCGGGTTCCTCCCCAATGGAGTCGGGGCGCATCCCCAGCTCGTGGATGACGTAGCGTCCACCGGGGCGCAGGATACGGGCGGCTTCACCCATGATGGCGCGCTTGGCCTTCTCCCCTTGCATGGAGAGCATGGCCTCGCCGACGACGACGTCCGCGCTTTCGTCCGGCAGGCCGGTCTGCGCGGCGTCCGCGTTCACGCAGCGCCCCACGCCCGAGGCGATGGCATTGACGCGCGCGCACGCGTCGGGGTCGCGCTCCACACCGGTATAGGAGGCGGGTCCGACCTCGATGATCGCCGAGGCCGTGACGCCCAGGCCGGGCGCGAATTCGACGACGTCCGCGCCGGGTAGGACGGCGCGTTTGAGAGCCCAGGTGCTCAGTGCCAGGCCACCGGGGCGCAGCACCGTTTTACCGGCGCGCGCGAGCACCCAGTGCCCGGGTGCCTTCTCGACGGGCCGGTCGGCACAAGGCAGGGCCTCCGCCGTGGATTTAATGTGAGTTGCCATATACGCAAGTATATCGTTATCTATTTACTCGCGCAGGGCTATACCCCTCTTAAATCCTCCGACGGAGGCCCTCTATCAGCGCTTACAGGCCGATAATCTGACCAAACTCGCGCTTGATCCGCTCGAGACGCTCGTACGCCTCATCCCACGGCACCGGCTCGCCCTCGGGGGCGGGCAGGATGACCTCGAGGTAGCACTTGAGCTTGGGTTCAGTGCCCGACGGACGCGCAATCACACGGTCCCCGGCCTTCGTCAGCACCAGCACGCCGTCCGTGGGCGGCAGGCCCTGGTAACCCTCCGACAGGTCAGAGACCTCGACGACCGGCGACCCCGCCAGCTCGCTGGGCGGCTGGGCGCGCAGGCGTGCCATACCAGTCGCGATCTGCTCAATCTCCTCGACGCGGAAGGTCAGCGGACCGGTCACGTGCAGGCCATGGGCGTGAGCCAGGCGATCCAGCTCGTCCCATGCGGTGCGCTCCTCGGTCTTGAGCGCGGCGAACAGCGACGCGGCGACGACGGAAGACGCAATACCGTCTTTATCGCGTGCGATGGCGGGGTTCGGGCAGAAACCAATGGCTTCCTCGTAGCCGAAAGCCAGCTCGGGCGCGCGAGCGATCCACTTGAAGCCCGTCAGCGTCGTGTGGTGGACCAACCCGTGCGCGTGAGCGATGCGGGCCAGCAGACGCGAGGAGACGATCGAGTTTGCCAGCGATCCCTGGATGCCACGCGAGGCCAGGAACTCACCCAGCAGGCAGCCGATCTGGTCGCCGCTCAGCGGACGCCATCCGGCCTCGGCGGCGGGGTCTGGAACCGCGAGCGCGCAGCGGTCCGCGTCGGGGTCGACTGCGATGATGAGGTCGGCGTCCTCGGCGCGGGCCTGCTCGATCGCCATGTCGAGGGCACCGGCTTCCTCGGGGTTCGGGAAGGGCACGGTCGGGAAGTCCGGGTCGGGTTCGGCCTGGGCGGCCACGAGCGACACGTGCGTGAAGCCAGCTTCCTCGAGCACGCGGGAGGTGAGCGGGGCACCCACGCCGTGCATGGCGGTCAGGACGATGCGCAGGTCTGCGCGCGCGGCGGCGTCACCGGAGGCCAGCTTGACGGCCTCAGCGACGTATTCGTCGCGCGGGTCCACGGCCTCGACCAGGTCGTCGTTCATGGGCACCTGGTCGGCGGGGGGCGTGGCCTCGATGGCCGCGGCGATCTCGGCATCGAAGGGCGGGACGATCTGGACGCCCTGCCCGTCGCCCGTGACGACGCTGCCGCCCAGGTAGACCTTGTAGCCATTGTCGGGTGCGGGGTTGTGCGAGGCCGTGACCATGACGCCCGCGTCCGCGCCGTAGTGGCGCACCGCGAAGGAGGTGAGCGGGGTCGGGTTGGCCTGGGGCAGCGCGAGGACGCGCACGCCTGCTGCCGAGGCGACACGGCAGGCAGCCGTGGCGAACTCGGAGGAGCCGTACCGGGCATCGCAGCCGACGACCAGGGTGGGGGTGCCGGTGGCGTGTCGCTTGACGACCTCGCACAGACCAGCGGTCGCGCGGATGACAACGGCCAGGTTCATGCGGGATTCGCCGGGACCCACGACGCCTCGCAGGCCCGCGGTGCCGAACTCGAGGGGGCCGTTCATGGCGGCTCCCACGCGCGCCAAGGCTTCGCCGTCGCCGCCGCGCGCGGCCTCGATATCAGCCTTCAGGGACGAGGCCGTGGCCGGATCCGGGTCGTGGTCCGCCCAGCGCTGGGCTTTGTCGAGCAGTTCCATTGTTCAGTCCTCCAGTCCTGCCAGGATGGCGTTGGTTGCGGAGACGCCCAGGCGGGAGGCTCCGGCATCGATCATGGCGAGCGCCGTTTCGGCGTCGCGAATGCCGCCCGAGGCCTTGACGCCCAGGGCGTCGCCGACGGTGGCGCGCATAAGCGTGACCGCGTGGGTCGAAGCACCACCGGCGGGGTGGAAGCCCGTCGAGGTCTTCACGAAGTCAGCACCAGCGGCCTTCGCAGCCATGCAGGCGGCGATGATCTCATTGTCGCTCAGGGCGGCCGATTCGATGATGACCTTGAGGACGCGCGGGGAGGGGACGACGCGGCGCACCGCCGCGATCTCCTCTCTCAGCTCGTGCAGTCGGGAGTCCTTGACCAGCTCGATGTTGATGACCATGTCGATCTCGTCAGCTCCGTCGGCGACGGCCTGAGCGGCCTCGAACGCCTTGACCTGCGGTTTGACAGCACCGGAGGGGAAGCCCACAACGCAAGCGACCTTCAGGCCCTCGGGCACGTCCAGGGGCAGCATCGAGGGAGAGACGCACACGGAGTACGTGCCTGCCGTGGCTCCTTCTTTGATGATGCGTTTCACGTCCGCCTTGGTGGCCTCGGGCTTGAGAATCGTGTGGTCGATCATCGCGGCCACGTCGCGCTTCTTCATAGGAGTCCTTTCGTCTCGTCTCAGAGCTTGGCCAGCGGCAGAGCCAGCTCCATCATGGCGGTGAAGGCAGTCTGACGCGCCTGTGCATCCGTAACCTCGCCCGTGACCAGGGAGTCGGAGACAGTGAAGATACCCAGGGCCTCGACGCCCGCGTGGGCGGCCGTCGCGTATAGACCCGCGGTCTCCATCTCGACGGCGAGGATGCCCATGCGCTGCCAGGCCTCGTTGAAGGTCGGGTTCGCGTTGTAGAAGACATCGGAGGACATGATGTTGCCGACGTGCACCGGGACAGAGGCTTCGCGGGCGCGGTGCACAACTTCTTCGATAAGGCGGAAAGACCCAATGGGTGCATACGTACCCGGCAGCTGGTACTGGTCCACGAACGCCGAGTTAGAGCATGCTGCCTGAGCAACGACGACATCGTACAGGTGCATGTCGGGCTGGAGCGCGCCACACGTGCCCACGCGCACGAGGCGCGTGCAGCCG
>NZ_CAJPJE010000051.1:0-16123 GCF_905369875.1 Actinomyces sp. ICM47 | reverse complement strand
GTGGAATTAATGCGGCTGACCTGGCTGATATTACACAGGGAGCAGCGCCATCGCTGCGCCCCTGACGCTGAGTGCCCATACCTGGTCATCACTCGCCCGCACGCCGGACATTTGGGGGTATTCATACCCCCACGATGAAACAACCAACTTCAATGTGGATTTTCCCGCACCAGCAAGCCGAAAAGTCGCTACAAAACCAACACGTTTTGTCCATCCTTCAAGTTGGCTCCCACCAACTTCAATACCGATTTTTCCGCACCAAAAAGCGGAAAAGTCACCATAAAACCAACACGTTTTGTCCTATAACCCCAGTTCAGTGCAGGCCAGCCAGGCATAACAAAACCGCCCGGCGCGCGGCCAGGCGGAAAACGGAGCGGGCGACGGGAATCGAACCCGCCTCTGAAGCTTGGGAAGCTTCCATTCTACCGATGAACTACGCCCGCAATTCATCGTCCCGAAGGAATCGACCTGTCGATCATAGCGTCACGACGGACGGGCATGCAACCGGCGTCTCGCGCACGGTGCTGTGCTCGCGGCGCGGGGTGCTGTGCGATGGCGGTTGTCGCGCTGCTCTCGACGACAAGGTCGCATCCGCCAATGCGTGCACGCCGATCCAGCGAGGAGGCGGCAGCGCTCACCGCTCCTGCCGCAGCTCACGCCTCGCGGTCCGCTCCGAGATGGTTCCGGTTCTGTTGAGCGTGCTGACCGTGGATACACTGAGGATCGCTTGACCGATTGGAGGACCCATGCCTCGTCCCGTGGTGGCCGCAGCCATCGTCGATTCCCTGGAACACCCGATCGTGCTGCTCGCGTGCTCGCGCGCGTACCCGCAGGAGCTGCGCGGCCAGTTCGAGCTGCCCGGCGGCAAGATCGAAGAGGGCGAGGACGCGGTGGTGGCGCTCGAGCGTGAGATTGTGGAGGAACTCGGCGCGCACCTGCGGGTGGGGGAGCGCGTCTGCCCGGACGGCGGCCTGTGGTGGCCGATTCTGGGTGGGCGCGTCATGGGCGTGTGGCTCGCGGAGGTTGCGCCCGGTTCGCCGGCCCCTGTCGCGGGTGCCTCGCACCTGGAGGCGCGCTGGGTGCCGATCTCCGAGTTGGGGGACCTGCCCTGGATCGTCGCGGACCTTCCTATTGTCGAGGCCGTGGCTGTGCGCTGCAGCCGGTGACACGTCGCGCGTCGCCGGGGAGTGGGTGGCCGAAGTGAGCGCGCGTGAGCTGTGTCGGGCGCGCTGAGAGGGTGAGTGATAAAGCTTGCGTTGCTTCTGCGGCGCGGGAATGGTGCCCGCCACCATTTGACGACACATGGGGACCGGATGTCAGAATAAGCGCATGCCGAAGATTATTGGCGAGTCCCTCGCCTCCCACCGCGAGTTGACCCGCACCCGCTTGTTTGATGCGCTCGGGTCTCTCATGGCCGAACAGGCCTTCGAATCCATCACGATGAGCCAGATTGCTGAGCGCGCCGGCGTGGGGCGCACGGCGGTGTACAACCACTTCGCGGACAAGGAAGTGCTGCTGCTCGCCTACATGCGCCAGGTTACCGAGGAGTTCACGCGGGTGCTCACCGCGCGCCTCGAGGCTGAGCCTGATCCGCTCATGCGCCTGCGCCTCTACATTCGCGCGCATCTGCAGATGATCAGCCGCTACCACGTGAAGGCGGGCATGGGCCTGCGTCGGCAGATGTCGGGCCGGGGTGCCTCGCACCTGCATGATCACGCGGGTATGGTGGGCGAGGTCCTCATTGGGATCCTCGACGAGGCCATGGAACGGAACTTGATCGCGCAGCAGAATACGCTGGGCGCGGTTCATCTCATTCATGCGACGCTGGCGGGCCAGCGTCTCCCGGCGGATGCGGCGCACCGTGAGTCGGCGCTGGCGCTGGTGGAGACCTTTATTTTGCGAGGCCTGGGTGCCTCCGAGGAGAACGTGCGTCATGTCACCGCTTCGCCTCTCCCTTCCGGGGAATAGTGGGCGCGCCGCGTCCGTTGATTCAGACATAACACAGGGGTCGTCCGGCCCCGACTGACCTGCCGACCAGAGTGTCGGCGACACAAGGAGAAACATGGCTACCGTTACTCTGACGCAGGAGAACTTCGAGCAGACTGTGTCTGCCGACGGCATCGTCCTGGTTGATTTCTGGGCGACCTGGTGCGGCCCGTGCCGCCAGTTTGGCCCCGTTTTCGAGGAGGCCTCCGAGAAGCATCCCGACGTCGTGTTCGGCAAGATCGACACGGATGATCAGCAGCAGCTCGCGATGGCGGCTCAGATCACGTCGATCCCGACGCTGATGGCTTTCCGCGATGGCATCGCGGTGTTCCGCCAGTCGGGTGCGCTTCCGCTGTCCGCCCTGGAGGACCTGATCTCTCAGATCCAAAACCTGGACATGGATGATGTTCGCGCGAAGATCACCGAGGCCGACAAGGCTGAGTGACCGCGTCCCAGCAGACGTCGATGGGTCCCGAGGTGAGAACCTCGGGACCCATTCTTACATGCTGCTACCGTAGAAGCTGGAAGGGCAATCAGAGTGCTGATGATGCGAACGATCATCGCATCTCCTTTCTTCCGGCCAGCCCCCAGTCTTCCCTGGGGGCATTAGCATCTGCAGGTTGTCTCCCCTTAGACGCAGGACGGTCGGCGTGAGACGCTCGCCGGGCGGCGGGTGATGAACTCGCGGTCGGCGTGGTCGCCGACCATGAAGGAGTACTCGCCGACGATCTCGAAGCCGTGGCGCGCGTAGAAGCGTTGTGCCCCGTAGTTTTCGCTCCACACGCCGATCCAGAGGGTGCGCGGCCCGTCGCGTTCGAGCCACTCAAGCGCGGTGCGCAGCAGCGTGGTCCCGTGGCCCCCACCCTGGTGTCCGCGCAGGATGTAGAGGCGCTGGATTTCCCCGTCGCCGGGCGCGACGTCGGGGTGGGGCAGGTGTGTGGGGCAGGCGGTCACGTAGCCGATGAGTCCGTCGGGGAACGAGGCCGGGGCTTCCTCCCCGGAATAGGGGATGCTGGGGTGCTCGCCTGGGGTATGAACGGTGGGGCCGGGGGAGGAAACGAGATCGCTGGGGGTGCAGGAGGCCTCGTCCGGTGATGACGGGCCACCGACTGCGTCCTCGAAGAGGAGCCAGGTCGCGCGCTGCGGATCTTGAAGTTCGGAGCGTAGGATAGCGGGGGAGTAGGCTTGGTCGAGAAAGATAGCTAAATCGCCCGGCGCGTAGAGGTACTCGAAGGTCTGGGTGAAGCACTCGCGGGCGAGCGCGGATAGCGCGTCGGCGTCGGCGGGTGTGGCGCGGCGAATCATGGCGTCCTTTCGGTCGGTGTGTTCTCAATCGTAGGCAGAGCTGGGACGACGCGCCGGGCGGCCCCAGAGAACCCCAAGAGCAACCTGAGAATGAGTATCAACCATTGCTCTGGCTATGACGTGCGCCTTACAATAAGGCGATTAACGAACATTAAAGGAGACGGACGTGGCACGTAAGACCCGCACCGCGCAGGTGCTCAATATTGTTAAGGCACTCGCGTGGGTCATCGTCGCGGTGTCCCTGGTCAAGTTCGCGTTTTTCCCCGCCGCGCAGGAGGAACAGACGGGCGACGGCATGGACCCGGGTGGAACCTTCGGGCAGATGACGATTTCTGTGGGCCGCTCGGACATTACGAACACTGTGAGCGTGACGGGCACGATCCAGGCGGATGAGCCGGTGAATGCTCGCGCGACGCTTGACGGCGAGGTCGCGCGCGTCTATGTCAACGACGGTGACACAGTCGCCAAGGGTGACGCCCTCATCCAGATCCGCAAGGAAATCCCGGGCGAAACCCGCCAAGTCACCGATGAGGACGGCAACGTCACCATGGAGACCGGGAAGCCTACCTTCAAATACGAGACGGTCGCCGCCCCCGGCGACGGCAAGGTGTCCACGAGCGTCCTGGTGGGACAGCAGTTCGCGATTGGCGACACGGTTGCCTCGGTCGCCCCCTCCACGTTCTCGGCCGTCGCCGCCCTGAGCGCCGACCAGATGTACCGCCTCCAGGAGGCACCCTCCACCGCGACCGTCACCATTAAGAACGGCCCGGCCCCCTTCGAGTGCACAGACGTCACGCTCGTTAGCCCCACGAGCAAGACGCGGGACGCGAAAAACTCGGGTGTCTCCGAGAACTCAGCTGCGGCCTCGACGGACCTGAAGGCCCGCTGCGCGATTCCCTCCGACCAGACCGTGTTCGCGGGCCTGCAGGTGAACCTCGAGATGACGACGGGATCGGCGACGGGCGTGCTCGCTGTGCCTGTCTCCGCGGTCGAGGGTCGCTACCAGACCGGCACCGTCTACCTGCCGACCTCCGACCCGGCCAACCCGGAGAAGCGTTCGGTCACCCTGGGCTTGACCGACGGAAAGATGGTCGAGGTCAAGGAGGGACTCGAGGAAGGCGAGGAAATCCTCGAATTCACCCCGACCGCGACGAAGGATAACCAGGACGACCCCTACGGCTCGGGTGACACGGGCGGCGGGGCCAAGGATGGGGCCGCTGACGCGTCCGACGGGACGAGCGCGCGATGAGCCTCGTGCACCTGCGGGACGTGACCCGCACGGTCGCCCTGCCTGACGGCGAGGATCTGCACATCCTGCGTGGCGTTAACCTGGACGTTGCGGCGGGCGAGCACGTGTCCATCGTGGGCCGCTCGGGTACCGGCAAATCGACGATGCTCAACATCATTGGCCTGCTGGACGCTCCCACGTCAGGCACCTACGAGCTGGACGGCGTGGATACGACGCGCCTGGGCGAGGGGCGTCGCGCTCGTATGCGCGGCGAGGACTTCGGCTTCGTCTTCCAGCAATTTAACATTTTCGCCGCCCGTACGGCCGCCGAAAACGTCGAGGTGCCCCTCCTGTATGCCTCCGGCATGCAACTGCTGTGCAGGCGCTCAATTGCCCTCGACATGCTTGAACGCGTGGGCCTGGCGGATCGCGCCGATTCGCACCCGGGGGAGATGAGCGGCGGCGAGCAGCAGCGCATCGCGATCGCCCGTGCTCTCGTGCGCCGCCCGCGCGTGATCCTCGCCGACGAACCGACGGGCGCGCTCGATCCGGACACGGGCCGAGCGGTCATGACCCTCCTGGAGGAGGTCGCCCGCGAATCCGACTCGGCGCTCATCGTCATCACGCACGATATGGCGGTCGCCGCCCGCGCCTCGCGCGCCTACGAACTCTATGACGGCGTCCTCCACGAGGTCACGGACCCTGGAACCCTCACGCAGCGTGCGGAGGCGGGGAACTCTGATGCCGACAACGCCGGGACCGGTGGAAGCACCGGGATCCCCTGGGGCGAGGCCTCCGCCGCCTCCGCTGGTCCGCAACCCCCGCCGCCGCTTCCCGCGCAGGTCCCGGCACCGCCGTCGGGGGGATGGCCTGACGATACGGGTGTGACGGCACGTCAGACGATGAGAGCCGTCGGTAGGGCAGCGGCTCGAAAAAGGGAGAGTGAGCAGTGAACGCACTGAGCCAGATCGTGGGTGCCCTCATCGAGGCGTGGGGCGAGGTGAAAGTCCAGAAAGCCCGCGTGGTCCTCTCCCTCGTGGGAGTAGTCGCTGCGGTGGCCGCCATGACGGTCGTTATCGCGCTGGGTGACCTGATCCTGCAATCCTCGCGCGAATTGGCCGAACTCTACGAGGGACGCTCGGTGACGCTGCGCCTCGCGCCGGAAAAATCATCAGCAAGCCAAGGAAGGCCCTCGAACGACGGCCCCACCCAGGAAGCCGGGAACAGTGAAGCGACCCAGGCCTCGTCCACCGTCGCGCGACCCGATGAGAAGGATCCGGTGAGCGACGCGATGGCGACGCTCGCGGGCCGCCACGACATCCACTACTGGTCGCGCCTATCCAGTTCGGGCGGCGAGATCGTCGAGGTCCGCCAGGCGCGCAGCACCGGACTATTCCGCGGCTACCCGGTGGTGCAAACACAGGACATGTTCAACGACGTCACGATTCAGGCCGTCGACCCCTCCTTCGAGGTGATTTTCCGGACCCGCATGCTCGCCGGACGCTGGGTGACCGACAGCGACGCGGACCAGCGCCTGACCCCCGTCGTCATCTCCGAGATCCTGTGGAATCAGCTGGGCCGCGCACCCATCGACCAGGTCCCCATCGTCCTGCACACCACCGACGGCACCGCGCTGCGCGTCGTCGGCGTCACGAAAGCGAAGAGCCGCTTCGACATGCCGACCCTCTACGTGCACTACGACGCGGCGCGCGCCGCCCTGCCGCAGATGGGGCAGCCCACAATGATCGCGTGGGTCGGTCCCGAGGACGCCGAGCAGGCGCGAACGGTGCTGCCGCAAGCCCTAGCGTCGATCCTCGGCGACGGATGGCACGTGAGCGTCACCGGCGGCGAACACCAGGACACGGGCGAAGAACAGCTGGGGACAATCTCCCGCGTCATCATGATTATCGGCGGCATCATCATCTTCCTCGGCGCGCTCGGCCTGCTCAACGTCGCCATCGTGACCGTACGTCAGCGCGTGCGCGAAATCGGTATCCGCCGCGCCGTCGGTGCCTCCGCCGCGCGCGTCTTCTTCGCCGTCTTCATGGAGTCGGTGGTCGCAACCTTCGTCGCCGGCATCATCGGCGTGGGGATCGCGGTCGTCGTCGTACGTTTCTTGCCGCTCGAAACAATAGGAATCGCGCTCAGCGAAACGCCGGCATTCCCAGCCAGCGCAGCCATCGCGGGCGTCGCCATCTCCACGAGCATCGGCGCTGTATGCGGCATCATCCCGGCGCTCGCGGCCGTGCGTATCAAGCCGATTGACGCGATCCGCTACTGAGGGTTCAGTGACGAGGCCGTGGCTTCCTCGCTGGGGCCGCGCGTGTTCGCGGTGGGGAGTCGGCCTCGTGCCAGAATCAGCGGGGCAGCGTCACGCGCTTCGTGTCTTCGTTGTAGATGATCATGCCTTCCTTGAGGAGGGCTCGGTAGACGCGGGCGGGTTGGTAGCGGTCGCCGCCGTCGAGGCGTGCGGCGTCGAGGACGCGACGTTTCGTGAGGCCTTCGGTGCCTTCGAAGTGGGCGGAGCGCAGGGCCTTCATGATGCGTCCGCGGGCCTGGCGGTCGGTGCCCGCGTAGGGCTGGGGGGTGGGGCGCTTCTCGTCCTTCGGGAATCCGGCGTGTGCCCAGGCGCAGTGCGTGCGCATGATGCACGTGTCGCAGTCTGGGGAAAGTTGGGTGCACACGAGGGCTCCGAACTCCATGAGCGACAAGCTGACGTCGGCGGCGAGGCGCCCATCTGTCGGGAGGAGCGCGTCCGCGCGCTGCGTTTCTGCCTTCGAGGGGGTTGAGTGGGGTGGAAACTCCCGGCCATCGAGAAATCTGACCAGCACTCGTCGAACGTTTGTGTCCAGGACCGGGATCCGGATTCCGTGCCTGAACGCCAGGAGGGCGCTGGCCGTGTAGGTGCCCACGCCGGGCAGGAGAGTTAGCTCTTTCATAGTGAGGGGCACCTGACCGCCGTGTTTCTCGACGATGGTGCCCGCACAATTTTTGAGGCGCAGTGCGCGTGAGGGATAGCCTAGATTCGCCCAGGCCACAATGATATCCGCGGAGGAGGCCTCGGCTAGGTCGCCGGGTGTTGGCCATCGCTCCATCCACTCCAACCAAATCGGTTGGACGCGTGCGATGGGCGTCTGTTGGCTCATGATCTCGAAGACGAGTGTTCCCCAATCGGACACGTCATCGCCGCGCATGGGCAGGTCGCGTTTGTTGGATGCGAACCAGCGGGGAAGGTCATGGAGGAGTACCTGCGAGGCCTCAGCCGTTGGATTTGTGAACACTCTGTCAGTGTAGGTAAAAAGTCCCCATGAGCGCGTTCTAACATATACGAAGTGTGGTGTGGAGCATAAAAATGGCGACTGTTGTATAAACAGTACAGGTTCGCTAGTCTGATCCTGTTTTCAATTACCCCCATTTTATCGAGGGTTCCCTCACTATCAGGAGACGTCATGTCTACTCCTCAGCAGCCTTACGGTCAGCAGCCTGGTTATGGGCAGCAGGCTGGTTATGGCCAGCAGGCTGGCTATGGTCAGCAGGCGGCCAACGGTCAGCAGCCTTATGGGCAGCAGCCTTACAGTCAGCCCGGTTATGGGCAGCAGCCTTACAGTCAGCAGGCCGGCTATGGGCAGCAGCCTTACAGTCAGCCCGGCTATGGACAGCAGCCTTACAGTCAGCCCGGCTATGGACAGCAGCCTTATGGCCAGCCCGGCTATGGGCAGCAGCCTTACGGTCAGCAGCCTTACGGCCAGCCCGGCTACGGCCAGCCCGGCTACGGCCAGCCCGGATTCAACGCTCCCATGCTGGGTAAGCCTCGTAAGACTGCAGGCCTTCTCAACTTGTTCCTCGGCGGTGTTGGTGCCGGCGACTTCTTCCTTGGCCACAAGCAGATCGGTTTCATCAAGGTCGCCGTGACCGTGGTCCTGAACGTGCTTTACTTGGCGACGTTCGACTGGGAGCTGGGTGAAGCGAATCCGTTCGCTTTCTTCCTGCTTTTCATCTGGTCGGGCTGCGTGCTCGCCTGCGCGATCATGACCTTCATGGGCAAGTGGATCTACGCACGGGACGCGAACGGCGTTCCGACCGTCTGACCTACTCGCGCGCGCCCAAATAGGCGTGTATAGCGAGCACCGTGTGGGACTCGGCTGATGCCGGGTCCCACACGTGTATCTAGTGCTCCTCACGTTTCTCTGTCCGGGTGCAGCGACGCCCCGGGCGCGAGCGTCTCACTGTGTGTCCGAGCTGTTTTGTGGTGTATAGCGCGTGGTGCGGGCGAGCAGCCCTCGGTCCCAAAATGCTTGTCGGAACGCGTTTGCGGGCACGCTCGGGGAACGATCGTGGGTCTTTCGGGGTCGCTGCGGATGACGAAAAGTGGTGTCGACACGCTAGGCTATGCGGGTGCGGCCCGCAGCCGTCACTTCCCACGACAATCGAAAGGCTTAGTTATGACGACGCCCAACCCCTTCAACTCGGAGGATCAGAACTCGGTGCCCGCGCCGGATGCTCCCAGCTTCCCCCAGGCCTCGACCCCCGGTTAACGACCAGGCCAACGCCGCCCCGGGTGCGCAGCAGCCCGTCTATGGCCAGCCTGCTTACGGCCAGCCTTCCTTTGGCCAGCCTGCTTACGGCCAGCCCGCCTTTGGTCAGGGTGCTTACACGACCCCGCCCAAGCAGTGGATCGTCGCGCTGCTCCTGGCGTTCTTCGTCGGAATCTTCGGTATCCACAACTTCTACCTGGGCTATACCGCCAAGGGTGTCATCCAGCTGATCCTGTCCGTGACCGTCATCGGTATGCTCGTCACGGGCATCTGGGCCTTCGTTGAGTTCATCATGATCATCATGCGTTACGGTGCCTACGGCTGCGATGCGCAGGGTCGTCCCCTGGAGTGATCCGCTGAGGCTGTTGTCGCGGCGCTGAGTGTGCGACAATCGAGTCATGCTGCTCAGTGACCGCGACATCAACGCTTCTCTGGATTCCGGCCGGATTCGTCTCGATCCTCTGGACCGTGGCCTGGCTCAGCCGGCCAGTATTGACGTGCGGCTGGATCGCCTGTTTTGTCTCTTCGATAATCACCGCTACCCGGTGATCGACCCTGCGGCGGACCAGTCGGATCTGACGCGACGCATCGACGTGGGTCCGGATCAGCCTTTCGTCCTGCACCCCGGCGAGTTCGTCTTGGGTGCCACCTACGAGCTGGTCACCCTCGGCGACGACATTGCCGCGCGCCTTGAGGGCAAGTCGTCGCTAGGGCGCCTCGGCCTCCTCACTCACTCCACCGCGGGCTTCATTGACCCCGGTTTCTCCGGTCATGTGACCCTCGAGCTGTCCAACGCGGCGACGATGCCGATCCTGCTCTACCCGGGCATGAAGATCGGGCAGCTGTGCTTCTTCGACCTGTCTTCCCCGGCCGAGCATCCCTACGGCTCACAGGGCGCTGGCTCCCACTACCAGGGTCAGCGAGGCCCCACGCCGTCCCGGACGCACCAGCGCTTCACCCGCACACGCATTGATCGGTGACATGATGGAGTCCCCCCACCCTCCCTTTCCGTCCCGGCTCGCGCGCAGGCGCGCCGAGCGTGCGGCGCGCGCGGCCGCAGCTGATGCGGCCGAACAGGACGCGCCTCTCGCACTGGAATCGGCGGACCTGCCGTCGGTGGTACCGCCTCCGCCTGAACCCGCAGGCTCGACCCCGCTGCCCCCGCCCGAACCTGCGGATCCGACCCCGACGCTACCGCCCCCGCCCGCCGGTCAGCAGGGCACCACGACGCGCACGGGCGTCATAACGGGTGTCGTGCTGCCCGGCATGGCCCCGCGCGGCCAGGTCACGAACCGGAACGATGCGCCGCCCCCGCCTTCGCCGGTCAGGCGTTCCTTCAAGGAACGCATGGCGAGTGCCCACTCCAGCCTGGCGGACTCGGTCCTTACGTCCGCGACGGGCAGCCTGATCATGCAGACGAACGTGTCCTTGATCGGTCTGAGTACCACCCAGGAGCCGGCGTTCCAGATCGCCGCCGACGGCGAGATCACCAGCGCTGAGGCCGCCGTGCCGATCGCCGCTGCCATTGAGGTCAGCGAGCCTGCGGGCGTCATCGACATGCAGGAAGCCCTGGGTCACCACCTGTTCCTCGTGTCGGAGGCCGTGGATCCGGCTGAGCTGGAGGCTCTCGCGATCTCCATGTGGGACGACGCCGGTTGGCTCGCGCCCGGTCGCCTGCACTTGTCGTCGGATGCTGAGCTTGAAGGCCCGTGGTCCCTGGATCAGCCGACGCGCGCGCAGCTGGGCACCCCGTCCCTGCTGACGCATGCGTGGATCCTGCGCTGCCCGGTCTCGCGCGCCGAGGAGAAACCCAGCGCGGTCATGGGGGAGTGGGCGCAGGCCTTCCCCGACGGCATGCCCGTTGGTCTGGAGTACCGCGTGCTCGAGGCGTTGGGCCGCATGGCGCGCCGCCTGGCGGGCGGTTTGCGCCTGGCCGGCAGCGGCTACGTCATGGTTCCCGACGCGGACTCGGCCGTGAACCTGACGGTGTACGCGCCGCGTTGGATCAACCCGGAGGACCTGCTGTCCGCGATGCGCGAGCGCGCTGGGTTTGAGCAGATGAAGGACGCGCGCGACATCGTCCCCGAAGCCCCGGCGCTGACCCCCGCACAGGCCGCGCAGATCGAGAAGCTGAAGGCCGAGCTGGGTCCTGTCCGCGAGGATATCGCCTCGAAGATCGCGAAGGCCCGCGAGGAGCTGGAGGCCCAGCGTAACGAGCCGCAGGTCGTCGATGGTTACGCGCTCATGTGCCCGATCGGCCACCACTCCGACATGATGGTCGAGGTCCACGCGGTCCCCTCGCCTCCGCGCGTCCTGCGCTGGGAGCCGTGGACGGCGGGCGCGATCATCGAGTATCAGGTTCGCTGGCTCTCCGGCCTGGCCCCCACGCCTGGCACGAACACGATGAGCCGCACCGCGCGCCGCGAGCGTCTACGTTCGGCGCAGGAGGTCGAGAAGGCTGCGGGCTTGATTGCGACCCTCGTGGGCGGCAACGTCATCGACGAGGACGGCTTCCTGGTCGGTTTGGCAGATGTTTCCGACGAAGATGAGGAGTAGGTCGCGTACATAGCTTCGGCTTTTCAACAGGTGAGCGTGAGGGCGGCCCCGCAGGTGTTTCTGCGGGGCCGCCCTTTCGCCATCAGCGTGCGTGCATCGGTTACTGTCCGCGCTTCACGGCCTCGAGCAGCATGACGGCGACGTCGCGTACCTCCGGGAGCTTCCCGCGTGCCGGTGTCGAGGTGCCCTCGGTGCCTCGGTCGGTGGCGTCGGAGGAAACGAAACCAGCCGACGTGCCCGACGCGGAGCCGAGCATCTGGGAGCAGAAGGGGCAGGCCGTCGCGACGACGTCCGCGCCCGTGGACGCGGCCTCGACGATACGAGCGTCTGCGATACGGGTCCCACGCGTCTCTTCGAACCAGGCGTGCGCGCCGCCCGCGCCACAGCACATCGCGCGGTCGCGGTTGCGCGGCATCTCGACGAGTTCCACGTTCGGCAGGGAACCCACGAGCTCGCGCGGCGGCTCGTAGATACGGTTGTGGCGTCCCAGGAAGCACGCGTCGTGGTAGGTGACCTTCAGGGGTGTGCCGACGGAGGGAGCCGTGCCCGCGGTCCCCGCCCCAGCCTCGTCCGTGGCGTCCTCGCTCGCGGAGGCAGCGGACGCAGTCGAGGCCGTGGGGGGCACCGGCGTGAGCAGGCCGTCTCGCACGAGGCGGTTGAGGAGCTGCGTATGGTGGACGACGTCGAAGTGCCCGCCCAGCTCCGGGTACTCGCCTGCGATTGTGTTGAAGCAGTGCGCGCAGGAGACAACAATCTTTTGGGGCTTGGCTTCCGTGAGCGTGTCGATCGCTTGGGCGGCCAGCATCTGGAAGAGCGCCTCGTTGCCGGCGCGGCGAGCTGGGTCGCCCGTGCAGGACTCGCCCGATCCGAGGACCGCGAAGGACACACCCGCCGTGTGTAGCAGCTCGGCGACGGCGGCGCTGGTCTTCTTCGCTGTGTCGTCGTAGGCACCCGCGCAGCCCACCCAGAACAGGTAGTCGACCTGCGAGGCATCCTCGATGTCCTCGCCGACGACGGGGATGTCGAAGTCGAGCTTCTTCGCCCAATCCATGCGCTTGCGAGCCGCCTGGTTGTAGGGGTTCGCCTTGGATTCCATGCCGCGGAACGCGCGGCCCAGCTCGCGGGGGAACGCTCCCTCCATGAGGACCTGGTGGCGGCGCAGATCGAGGATGTGGTCGATGTGTTCGATGTCGACGGGGCACTGCTCGACGCAGGCACCGCAGTTCGTGCAGTCCCATAGGACCTCTTCGGAGACGACCTCGGGGACTAGGGGAGCGGTGACCGCGGAAACGCCCTCGGGGCCGGTCGCGCCCGACAGGGACAGGGCGGAGACGAGGTCGAAGGAGTGCGGCGAGGCCGGTACGCCCTTGTCGAGCAGCACCTCGCCATCCTCGAGCTTCTGGTGACCCTCCTCCTGTTCGACGATCTGCACGTTGGAGGCGGACTCCATGTGGTCGCGCAGGCCCATGATGAGCAGCTTGGGGGAGAGGGGCTTCTGGGTGTTCCACGCGGGGCACAGCTCCTGGCAGCGACCGCACTCGGTGCACGAGTACAGGTCTAGGCGCGCCTTCCACGAGAAGTCGTCGACCGTGCCCACGCCGAGAACCGTGTCCTCGGGGAGATCATCGAAGTCGTCCTCGCTGGTGACGGGCTTGCCGTCAATGAGCATATGGTCAGCCGGTCCTAGGGACTTCGTACCGTCGGCGTTGCGACGCGTGTACAGGTTGAGGATCGCGACGAAGCGGTGCCACGCGACGCCCATGCCGGTCTGAATGCCGACGACCGTCAGCCAGGTCATGGAGGTGATGACCTTGAGCGCGCTGACCAGGACGATTGCGTTCGCGAGCGACGCGGCCGAGGAGGAGGCTGCGGCAACGAAGAGCGCGCCGAGCCAGGCAGTGAGCGGGAAGTGTAGCGCGCTCGCGTGGGCCTCGAGGCCCGGTGTGACGCTGAAGAGCGCGTATTCGAGGCCGCGCAGGGCCACGACGCACGCGCACACGATGAGGATGACCCACTCAACGAAGAGCGCCTGCCAGCGGGTCGAACCCAGGAAGCGGGAGGCCAGGCCGCGCGGTGAGGAGTCGCGCGGGTGGGGCTTGGTCAGGGACGAGGGCGGGGTGCCGTTCGGGTCGGCCGCGGCGGCAGCACCGTCGGGGTCATCGTTGGACAGTGCCGCCTCGGCGGCTGTGCCGCGCCCGGCGCGCTGGCGCACGCTCATCAGGAGAATGATGCCGGCCAGGCCGCCCCACGCGAAAACCTCGGTCAGCCACTCCCATGGCGCGAAGTGGCCGAGGAAGGGCAGAGTGAAGGTCTGGACGCGCAGCTGCGCGTAGCCGGTGACCAGGGTGAGGAAGAGGATCGGGAAGGAGACCATGACGAGCCAGTGGGCGGCTTTGATCCAGGGGCGGCCCTTGAACTCGCGGTGGGTGAGGGCCGCCGAGATGACGCCCCACGCTCGCTTGCCGACTGGACGCAGGCGCCCCGGATCTGGCGTTCCCGCCGAGACCGTGCGCCACATGTGAGTCAGGCCTCGCGCGAACGACAGGATGGCCAGAGCGCTCACCAGCAGGGCGAATCCCCACATGATGGCGCTCAGCGTTGGATTGGCCACGTTTCCTCCTCTGTTTTTTCTGCACTCCATTGTGTCATCTCGATCCGCAAGCGACCGAATTCCCCGGTAAAGCGTGCGCAATTACGCGCCGAGTGGCCTGCGTGGAGGCACAGATGTGCTCGCCACAACGTGGATATGTGCCACGAGCTGTAAAAAAGTGTGTCAGAGTGAGATCGTGCTTCCCGTCTCGCAGCCAGACATGACACTGTCCGACCAGGAACTCTTCGGAGACGATCACCCGCACGATCACTGCGGTGTCTTCGGGGTATGGGCCCCGGGCGAGGATGTTTCCCGCCTGACCTACTTCTCCCTCTATGCTCTCCAGCACCGAGGCCAACAGAGTGCTGGTATCGCCACCTCGAATGGCAAGCAGATCCTCGTCTACAAGGACCAGGGACTCGTCTCCAAGGTGTTTTCCGAGCAGTCCCTCCAGGGCCTGCGCGGCCACATCGCGCTGGGACACGTTCGCTACGCGACGACCGGCGCGGACGTGTGGCGCAACGCCCAGCCGACGCTGGGTCCCACCCCCACGGGCACGCTCGCCTTGGCCCACAATGGCAACCTCACCAACACGGTTGAGCTGCGTGAGCTGGCCGCAGAAATCGCCGACGACGGCGAAGACTTCGAGCGCGGAGCCTCCACCGACACTTCCCTCGTGACCGCGCTCCTCGGCATGGCCGACCGCATCCCCGGTCCGACCCCCTTCATCGCGACACCCGCCGTCACGCCCGGCGACACGGAGGGGGACGAAGCGACCTCGGCCTCGGCGGTGGTCGATCCTGAGCCTGCGCCCCTCGTCGGTGCCGCCCTGAAGGTCCTGCCGCGCATCAGGGGAGCGTTCTCCCTGGTTTTCATGGACGAGAACACGCTGTACGCCGCGCGTGACCCGCATGGCTACCGCCCGCTCGTGCTCGGTCGCCTGGCCTCCGGCTGGGTTGTCGCCTCCGAGACAGCTGCCCTGGACCTGTGCGGCGCGACCGTCGTACGCGAGATCGAGCCCGGCGAGCTGATTTCCATCGACGCGTCGGGCGTGCACTCGCGCCGCTTCGCCGTGCGCCGAGCCAACACCTGCGTCTTCGAGTACGTGTACCTGGCCCGCCCTGACACGACGATTGGTGGACGCCGCATCGTCGCCGCGCGCCACGAGATGGGTGCCGCACTCGCGCGGGAGAACCCCATCGAGGCGGACCTGGTGATGCCCACTCCCGACTCGGGTACGCCCGCTGCTATCGGCTACGCGCAGGAGGCCGGCATCCCCTTCGGGCAGGGCCTCGTGAAGAACGCCTACGTGGGGCGCACCTTCATCGAACCCACGCAGTCGCTGCGCCAGCTCGGCATCCGCCTCAAGCTCAACCCGTTGCGCGAAGTCATCGAGGGCAAGCGCCTGGTCGTCATCGACGACTCCATCGTGCGTGGTAATACGCAGCGCGCGCTGGTCAAGATGCTGCGTGAGGCCGGGGCAGCCGAGGTGCACGTGCGCATCTCGTCCCCGCCCGTCCTGTGGCCGTGCTTCTTCGGCATCGACTTCCCGACGCGCGCTGAGCTGATCGCCTCCTCCATGGACGTCGAGCAGGTGCGCGCCCACCTCGGTGCCGACTCCCTGGCGTACCTCTCCATCGACGGCATGGTCGCGGCCACCGGGCAGGGGACCTCCCTGTGCTTGGGCTGCTTCACCGGCGAATACCCCGAGACGATCCCCGCCGGGACGCCCGTGCCCGGAACCCCCGACGCTACCCCCTGCTAATCACCATGCCCGCGACGCGCCCGCGCGTCGCGGGCTTTGTTACTGTCCCGATCACCCAGACATGGCCTCGTCGAGCGCCACCCGCGAAAGGCACCCCCCATGACCGACACCCCCCTTGACTCCGCGACCGCTGGCGTCGACCCGGCGGCGGGCGCCCG
>NZ_CAJPJE010000050.1:0-16230 GCF_905369875.1 Actinomyces sp. ICM47 | reverse complement strand
GTTACTGGTTGGTTGCGGATTGGTGATTCGTGGTATTTCTTGAAGGAGTCGGGTGTGATGGTGACCGGTTGGGTGTGGATTGGGGGGACGTGGTACTTCTTCTCTGATTCGGGCCAGTGGAGCTGAGTGCCTGATCCCATGTCGCTAGGTGCTTCCGGCACCTGGGTTCGCGCCCCGGACTTCGTGTCCGGGGCGCGAACCCATAAAGTCCCAGGGTTTTCTCAGGTCGCCTCGGGGCTCCCACAAGGTTGGCCTCCTACAGTAGGTGCCATCACAAGGGAATACGGCACGGGTCTCGGGTCCGAGACATGCCGACGAGCTATGTTTGAGGAGTCATCTGGCAGAACTCGCACTGTGTTGATGGGATACGCCGGGGGGCCGACCGCCAGGTCGGCCCCCCGGCGTATGCGTCGTGCCATGCGGTGAGGCACTCCGTCAGGCGCGGACGGTCAGATGCTGGTGATGCCGGTCAGAGTCCGTGTGCCTGCGTGTGTACAGGGGGAACTGGTGTGGGGTGACAAGCGCGGGACAGGCGGCTTGTCGATGACGGCGCATGGTACTCCGGGTGGCGCGTGTGATTGAGGGTTTGACGTATCGTGAGAATGGTTGTTGCAAAAACTGGGTGACATCCCTGGGGGGAGTAGTGTGTGACAAGCGTTCGTGTCGCGTGGACCGAACCCTCGTTTTACCGAATTGTCAACACAGGGAGGCACATACATGTCTCATCGAAAAGTATCAGTGCTCACGTTAGCGCTGGCTGGGGCGGTTTCTTTTACGACGGTCGGCGTTCCTGCGACCTTCGCTGTCGACGCCGGGACAACAACGAGTGTCAGCGTTGTGTCACCGGCCGGGCAGCCCAATCCATCCGGGGACTTCGAGATCGATAAGAACGGTGTTCTCACCGCCTACACGGGAAGCTCCGCGGAGGTCACGATCCCCGATGGGGTCACCGAGATCAGCACTGAGGCGTTCGAGAACGCGCAGTTGACGAAGCTGTGGATCCCGGCGAGCGTGCGCGTCATCGGCGATGATGCGTTCGTGAGTCAGGACTTGAAGGAGATCACCTTCCAGGATGACGAGGCGCATCCCTCCCAGCTCGTCACGATTGGGGATCGCGCGTTCCAGTCAACGAGCCTCGCGACCATGGCACTGCCCGTTTCCGTCGTGACGATTGGTGACAATGCCTTCGCAGGGATGAGTAGGCTCACCTCGGTCCGTCTCGGAGCCAAGGTCGCTGCAGGTCAGCTGGTGGCCGCCTTCCCGGGCGCAAACGCGCTTACCTCCATTGAGGTCGACGCCAACAACGGCAACTATGCGAGCGTCGACGGCGTCTTGTATACGAAGGATCATTCGCACCTGATCGCCTATCCGCAGGCGAAGAACAAGGGTGGCTCCTACGCGGTCCTTGATGGAACCACCGACATCGATGAGTACGCGTTCGCGGATGCCTCGGTCACTTCCGTGACGCTGCCTTCCTCACTGCGCAGAATCGGCGATTACGCCTTTGAAAGCTCTCGGCTCACCTCGCTGACCCTGCCGGATTTGTTCGAGACAATCGGTTCCTGGGCCTTCTCGTACGCGTCGAATCTTGCCCGAGTGGACCTGGGCGGTACGACCAACGTCTCGGACGACGCGTTCCTGAACGACCTCGCGTTGACCGAGGTGAATCTGCGCCCCGACCTGGGACGGCTCGAGGAAATCGGCGAGGACGCATTCGGCGGCTGCACGAATCTGACCAGCTTGGTTGTTCCTGCGTCTGCCACCTCGGTCGAGGGCGTGTCGAATACCGGCGTGGATACGCTTGAGTTGGGGGATCGGGTCAGCAAGCTGAGCATCGTCACGCGCGGCATCCGGAACGTCCGTCACATCGTCGTGCGCGGCGGTGTGAACGGTGAGTTTTACTCCGAGGGCCAGGCCTCGAACGGTCGCCCGGAGAGCGCGTTCTTCGGTGAGGGCATGACGACGTTCTCCTTCTGGGGTGAGACGCCGCGCGTCGTTGTCCTGCCCGCGAGCCTCACGTCGCTGGAACTTGACGAAGACGCCGCCTCCGACGTGAAGGCGAACACAACGATTTACGTTGCCGGGGAGGAAGGATCGCAGGCCTGGAAGACGGTGAAGGCTGCGATGGAGAAGGCCGGATACGCGACGGCGAACCTGAAGGCATACTCCGCGCCCACGCTCGCTCTGTCGGGCACTGGCATCGCCGAGGCAGGGGCTGGGTATGCGCTGACCGCGAGCCTTGGTACGTCGACGACGGTGACCGCCACCGCTACCGGCGGTACCCAGAATGTGCGCGAGGCGCGCTTCGTTCAGGTTGGACCGGGGAGCGCCGAAACCGTCCTGCAGGACTGGAATGCAGTCACGTCCGGTGTGGCCTCGTACGCGTGGACGCCGACCAGCGGGGATGTGAGCCTGCGCGTCGACGTGCGCGATGCCTCGTACGCGCTCCACTCGACGACGCTGAGTGTCGTATCCTCCCCGGCTCCCCAGCCCCAGCCACAGGCCGGTGAGTGGAAGCAGGATTCTCGCGGCTGGTGGTACGCCAACGCGGACGGCTCTTACCCGAAGGACCAGGCGGTGACGATTGGTGGCACGGTCTACCGATTCGATGTGTCCGGATACATGCGCACGGGCTGGGTGAAGGACGACGGCTCGTGGTACTACCACACTGGATCGGGTGCTCAGGCGAGCGGCTGGACCCTCGTCGGCGGATCCTGGTACTACCTGGATCCCTCCAGCGGCGCGATGGCGACCGGCTGGCTCCAGATCTCGGGCACGTGGTACCACTTCTCGAATGGCGGCCAGTGGATCGGCTGATTGACGAGTCGACGAACTGCCCCGGGTCCGCTCCCCGGAAGATTCCGGGGAGCGGACCCGGGGCTTTCATCAGCCCGTGATGCTCAGCATGAGTGTCAACGTCGATGTCAAACGACGGTCGATGTACGCATACAAGTTATTTCATGGTCAGAGTCCTTCCCGCGTGTGACAGCGAAATGATGGTCATGAGCGTGCTCCGTCACCAGAACATGCGAATATGACTTTGACAGATCATGGAAAAAATTCGCAATAAGCATGTCGCAGTAAGCACCTGTATCGTCTACCCTTGACGGTAGGGACTGCTGCACGTTGCATCCCCTGTCCATTTGTTAACGAAGTGAGCCACAGATGATTCACCGTCGATTGTCGGCACTGGCGCTCGTCGCCGCCGGTGCCCTCGTTGTCACTACAACGACGATGCTGCCCTCGTTCGCGGCCGACGCGGACCGCGCCGAGGCCTCGTCACCGAACCTGGCCGATGCCACCTCACCGTTCACGATCATCGTCCACCTTGAGGAGGGGAGCGGCGACCCTGCTGCCAGGCTCGCCGATGCCAAGAAACGTATTGGTGACGCCGTCGCCCAGGCCTCGCCGGGCGCGACCATGGAGGTCGTGCGGGACTACACGCACGCTTTCGAGGGCGTCGCGATCAAGGCGCCGGCTTCCGCGCTCTCGGCCATCAAGGCAACGCAGGGCGTGGCGGGGGCCTTTGTTGAGGGGTACCACGATCCGGTCACTGACCCCGACTTTTGGAGCATCCAGGGCGGGTACGGAAAACCTGCTGATTCGTCAGATCTGGGCGCGGCCTCGCGTATGACCGGTGCTGCGGCAGCCTCCCAGAGGGGCCAGGGACAAGTCATCGAGGTCATCGACACGGGGGTTGACACCTCGCACGAAGCCTTCGCGGGCGTGATGGACGCCGCCTCGCTGCGCCTCACGCAGACGGACATGACGTCCCTGATGACAGACCTCGGTGCTGGCAAGAACGGCGCATGGATCAGCGACAAGATCCCCTTCGCCTACGACTATGGCGACGGTGACGCGAATGTGATACCGGGTAGCGAGGGCGGATGGGCATCCGAACAGGGCACGCACGTCGCGGCTCTCGCGACCGCCAACGACACTGCCTTGACGGGTGCGGCCCCCGGCGCACAGCTCATCGTCGAGAAGGCTACCAGGGGGAACACATACACCGCGAACGACAGCGCCTTGCTGGCCGCTCTCGACGACGCGGCAGTGCTGAAGCCTGACGCGATTACCGTCTCCTTCGCGACGCTCGAGGGGATGAGCACTGACTCGGTCGCGCTCTACTCGCAGGTGTACCAGACCCTCAACGATCAGGGCATCGTCGTGAACGCGCCGGCTGGAAATAACGAGAACAACAGCTACGCCAGTGACCCGGATGCGGGGCTGCTCGGCTTCCCCGCGTTCTACCCCTCGACCCTGGCGGTGGCCTCGGTCGATGAACAGACCATGGCGGAGCAGGGGTCGCAGCCGATCAGCGTCTCCGACTTCTCCGGTACGGGCGCGACCTACGACCTGCGCCTCAAACCCGAGATCGCTGCCCCCGGCGGGGCCGTCATGTCGGCCAGCCCCGGGAACTACTACGGCCGCATGTCCGGCACGGCCGAGGCCTCGGCTCAGGTTGCGGGTATCGCCACCCTCGTGCGTCAGCGTGTGGCGACCGACCCGGCCTTCGCGGGGATGAGTGCGGCGGAGAAAAACGCTGTGGTCACCAACTTCCTGATGGGCACTGCGCGCCCGATGCCGGACGCGACGCAGACCGACGGGACCTTCTATTCGCCGCGCCGCGTTGGCGCGGGCCTCGTGGACGCGGTGGGGGCCACGACCTCGCCGGTCTACCCGAGCATGGTCGGAGTTGTGGACTCCTCGCGCCCCAAGGCTGACCTGGGCGATGGTACGAACGGGTGGAGCTTCCAGGTGCAGCTGACCAACGTGTCCGACGCCGCCCACACCTACACGCTCGGCGGCCAGGCCCTGTCCGAAGACGTCCAGAGCATGCTCTTCACCGGCCACTCCACCAACTGGGCGGGTAAGGGGATCAACCTGACCTTCTCCTCCGACTCCGTGACCGTTCCCGCGAAGTCGAGCGTGACCGTGACCGTCACGGTGACCCCGAAGGACGAGTTTGCCTCGTACGCGACGAGCAACACGCCCAACGGAACCTTCATCGACGGTGCCGTGACCTTCACGAGCACAGACGGGCAGCCCGACCTGACGGTTCCCTACCTGGGCTTCTACGGCTCGTGGGGAGCGGCGAGCGTCTTCGATCAGCAGCGCCCGAACAACCACAAGGTCGGCTTCGGTACGACGCTCATGAGTGGCAACCTGCCGTTCGGGCAGTTCAACCCCTTCGAGATCGAAGACGAGAGGGCGCTGCACGATTTCAACCCCGAGGGCTTCGTCATCACGCGTTCCACGAAGGCTGGCGCGCGTACCGAGGCTGCTACGGGGACCATCCTCCTGCGCGCCGTCCCGTCCCTGACCTACACGGTCACGAACGAGGCCGGGGCGACCGTGAGCACCTACACGTGTGATCGCGCGGACAAGGCGTTCTACGACGACCACTGGCGCGGCATGCACAATGTTGAGTTCATGTCGCCCGGATGTGCTCCGGGCTTTGACGGCTACGACGCGGACGGTAATGAGATGCCCGACGGCCGCTACACGGTGACGATTGAGGCCGTCACCTACGGGCCGTCGTCAACGACTCAGCAGACCAGCTACAGTTTCGCGGTGGACACGGCCTCGCCCGTCATCTCGAACGTTGCAATCACGGGCGAGGGGGACGCTGCCAGACTGTCCTTCGACGTGACCGACGCCTCGCCGATTGCCGGCTTCGGCTTCAAGGCCACCCCGGACGGCGCGCTCACCCTGTGGAAGGAAGAAGAGTATCCGGGTCACCGCGCAGACGACGGCCTCTTCCACGAGCACTATCACGTGAAGATTGTCGATGTCCGGAATCGGCTCGGCGTCGATCCTTCGACCATCTACCTCTACGCGTGGGACTGGGTCGACAACGAGGGGACGACGACCGCGACCATCAAGCCGGTCGCGATGACCTCCTTGTCGGTGTCGCCTGAGTTGGCGTCGCTGGTGGTGGGGGAGAGTGTGACGCTGTCTGCCTCGCATGAGCCTGTGGATGCGACGGTGATGTCTGTGGTGTGGTCGTCGTCGGACGAGGCTGTGGCGACGGTGAGTGCGGATGGTGTGGTTACGGCGGTGGGTGTGGGGGATGCGACCGTTACGGTTGTTGACCCGACCCAGTCTTCTGTGATGGCCAGTGCGACCATTCATGTCAGTGCGCCTGTTCCTGCGCCGAAGGCTGGCGTGTGGAAGCGTGGGGTGCTCGTGGGTGGTGGTATCGCTACGAGGATGGTTCTTACCCGGTTGATGCGGCTGTGGTGATTGATGGTTCCACGTATCGTTTTGATGCGGCTGGGTATATGCGTACTGGGTGGGTGAAGGATCAGGGTGCTTGGTATTACCACTCGTTGTCGGGGGCTCAGGCCAGCGGCTGGGTGTCCAGTGGCGGTCGCTGGTATTACCTGAGTCCTGACAGCGGTGCGATGGCGACAGGCTGGGTGCAGGTGGTGTCCACCTGGTACTACCTGAATCCCTCTGATGGTGCGATGGCCACCGGGTGGCTGAAGGAGGGTGGTTACTGGTACTACCTGCAGCCCGCTAGTGGCGCGATGACGACGGGCTGGTTGAAGATTTGGGGTACCTGGTACCACTTCGCCGATAACGGTCAGTTGATCAGCTAGGTGCCTGAGCTGAATCGCTGAACCCTGCGCCCGCGCCTCCCGGTCAGATTATCGGGAGGCGCGGGCCCATTGTGTCGGCAGGAAACGGGGAGGTGTGACAGTCAACAGTTCCGCGTTTTTCATTGTTATTGCAGGTAATGGTCGATTATAAAGGTGGCGTTGAGCAACGTGATGGCAGTGCGGAGATATCTTCCAGTAGGTACATGCTCAGACTTCCTGGGATTATGTATGACAGACTGCGGTGTCATCATTTGACACGGTAGCCTCACACACGCTTGTCAATACAGGGAGAAATAGTGTCCCATCGAACTCACGTAGCGCTGTCGTTTGCGCTGGTCGGTGCTCTTGCCGTCGGCGCGCTGAGCGCCCCCACCGCGCTCGCGGCGGACACGGCCATGGCCGCCCAGCAGGGCAACGTGCAGGCCTTAGCAGTTGCTGGCCCGATCCGGGATGTCCCGACGCAACATATGCGATTGTGGCCGGGAAGTACCGCGCTCGTTCCCGGACAAGCCGTCATGTTTGAGGCGCTGTCTGACGCGTCACCGGTTGATCACTCCGAACTCACATGGACGTCGTCGGATACCTCGATCCTCGCCGTTAGCGACAAAGGCCTCGTGACGGCCATCGGTGAGGGTGAGGCCACGATTAGCGTGAAGCGTCGCGCCGAGCCAACTGACGTCGCGGCCGTTCCCGTTCGGGTCCACGCTGTCTCCGAGGAGGCCGGAATTGAGCTGTCTGCCTCGTCGATGGTGTCCACCGTCGGCAAACCCCTGTTCCTCAACGCGCTCCTGGCTCCTTCCCTGCGGGGCAGCCGCGTCGAGTGGGCGCTTAGCTCCGCATCGCTGGGTTCCATTGCTCCCGACGAGGGGGAGCCCACGGCCATCTTCACTCCTTCCATGCAGGCGGGCGTCGGCACACTGACCGTGACCGTGACGACCCCCGCGGGCGTTGTCAAGACCGTCACCGTGACAGTTGATGTCCTAGCAGACGATACGGGCGACTTCGTCATGGACGACAGTGGCGTCCTCATTGCGTACCGGGGAGCTGACGCCGAAGTAGACATCCCTGCGGGCGTGAGCGCAATCGATTCGCACGCTTTCTCCGACGCGACCCTGCGTACGGTCCGTATCCCCGCGAGCGTCCGCCGCATCGACAACGAAGCCTTCTACGGAACCGGCCTGGAGGAGATTATCTTCCAGGATGATGAGGCCGCTCCCTCCGAACTCGCAGAGCTGGGCAGCCGCGTCTTCTCCAACACCAACGTCCAGACGCTCACTCTGCCGCGCTCCCTCGTCACCATCAACGGCGATGCCTTCGCCGACATGAGCAAGCTGGCCTCTGTCCACCTGGGGCCGGAGGTCGCTGCGGACCAGCTCGTCGGCTCCTTCGCGAACACCCCCGAACTCGCGCGCATCCAAGTCGACGCTGGCAACCCCAACTACGAGAGCCTCGACGGTGTGCTGTATACACGCGATCACACGCACCTGATCGCCTACCCGGCGGCCAAGAACGCGGGAGGGGCCTACACGGTCGCGAGTGGGACGACGGACATTGACGACCTCGCCTTCCTGGGAGCGCAGAATGAGTCTGTGACGTTCCCCGACACCCTGCGTCGCGTCGGTGATCAGTCTTTCGAGGGAACAGCTCTCACAACCCTCACGCTTCCCGATGGCTTCGAGACCATGGGGGCCTCGGCGTTCTGGCAGATGCCCGCGCTCGTCTCCGTCGACCTGGGTGGGGCCACGGGGGTGTCCACCAGTGCTTTCCGCTACGATGCCGCGCTCAGCGAGGTCACCTTCCGACCCGACCTGGGTCGTCTGACCTCCATCGGTGAGGGTGCATTCGTCGGTATTTCAGCGACGACAGTCACTATACCGGACACAGTGTCAACCATCGCCGAGGAGGCCTTCTCGAAGAACCCAGCCCTGACCTCGTTCCATGTCGGCGCATCCCTGAACTCCCTCGGCGACTACGCCCTGGGAGAGAACGACAACCTCGCCACCCTCAGCGTCAGCCCCGACAACGCCTCGTTCGTTGTCGACAGCGGAGCGCTCTACCACAACGACTTGTCCGCGCGTACCCTGGTCCGCTATGCGCCCGCGAGTTCAGCCAGCGAGGCGACCGTGGCCGCGGGGACGACGGCGGTCGGGGCCGGAGCCTTCGAGAATGCCACGTCGCTGCGGCGCGTCATCCTGCCCGAGGGACTGACCGCTATCGGCGACGAGGCCTTCGACGGCTGCGCGAACCTCGTCGACATGGCGATCCCAGATTCCGTCGAGGTCGCCCGAGGATTGACGGGCACCGGCCTGGACACCATTGAACTGGGGGCACAGGTGCGCGACCTGTCGCTTACCCCGCGAGGCGCCCGCAGCGTCCGTCACCTCATCGTGCGCGGAGGCATCGACGGCACCTTCTACAGTGAAGGAACATCGGAGGGCGGACGTCCCGAGAGCGCCTTCTTCGGAGAAGGGATGACCAGCTTCACCTTCTGGGGCGAGATGCCGCGCGTCCTGGTGCTTCCCGCCACCGCCACGCAGGTCACCCTCGCCGAGGGAATGGCCCCTGAACTCAAAGCGGACACGAGCATCTACGTGGCCTCCGCCGAGGGTACCTCCGCGTGGACTATCGCGACGGCTGCGATGGAGAGCGCGGGCTACGATGCCTCGCGCTTGTCGGTGTACGAGGCCCCGACGCTGGGCGTGTCTGGCACCGGCATCGCCGAGGCCGGGGTTGGGTACACGCTCGTGGTGTCCCCGGGGGCACCTGCGACCGTGGAGATCACAACAGGCGGCGGCGTGGCGACGGGGCGCGAAGCCCGCGTCGTGCGGGTCGGAGCGAACACAACCGAGACGCTCCTGCAGGACTGGACTGCCATGACGGACGCGGCGGAAGAGAAGGCCTCGACGCTCATCTACACGTTTACACCGTCTCTGACTGACAGTGAGCTGCGCGTCGACGTCCGCGACGCATCAGGTATTCAACAGTCGGCCACGGTGAGTGTGACCGTGAACCGTGTCCTGCCCCCGCTGCCCCTGCCCGATCCGAACGACGATCCTACTCCTGCGCCGGTGGAGGACCCAGATCCCACCGGAGCCAAGCCCTCGCCGGTCATCGACGATGATCCTCAGCCTGTTCCTGCGCCGAGCCAAACGCCTGTTCCCGCGCCGAGCCAGACGCCCGCTCCCGCGCCGAGCCAGACGCCGGGTCCCGCACCGAGTCAGCCGCCTGCTCCCGCACCGAGTCAGCCGCCTGCTCCCGCACCGAGTCAGCCGCCTGCTCCCGCACCGAGTCAGCCGCCTGCTCCCGCACCGAGCCAGACGTCGATCCCTCAACGGCAGACGGGGGAGTGGGTCTGGGGTGCTCGTGGCTGGTGGTATCGCTACGCCGACGGCTCCTATCCGGTCGGTACAGCTGTGACTATTGGTGGTCGGGTTTACCGCTTCGATGCGGCCGGCTATATGCGCGTCGGCTGGGTTCGTGACAATGGTGTCTGATACTACCACCTGCGTTCGGGCGTGCAGGCCACCGGCTGGATTCGCAGTGGCGGCTCGTGGTACTACTTGACGCCCGGCAGCGGAGCGATGTCCACCGGCTGGGTGAGCGACGGATGGGCCTGGTATCGGTTTGCTGACTCAGGTCAGTGGGTCGAGTAGTCGAGTGACCTAGCGCGAGGGCGTGGTCGACCGAGTGGTTGGCTGCGCCCTCGCGTTACTTTCATCCGATGTTCCACAGTGTTTCACGTGTATCGAGTGGTGTTTTCTCGTGAGTTCAGTCGTGCGTATGTGCATTCTGAACAGTTGGGCAAAATAACCTATAACCTAACATGTCACATGTTTGACATATGCTGAGAAAATATGGTAAAAAGAGCATCTGTCAAGGGGTCAACATACTAGGCTTGAACACGGATTACGCCACATAGCAGTGGGCGTTCCCCTCCACTAGTTCTCAACCAAGCGAGGTGTACATGTCCCATCGAACATTTTCAGCGGTCGCGCTGGCAACGACCGGCGTCCTGGCCCTGACCGCGCTGAGCGTGCCTGCGGCCACCGCCGCGGGCATCGGTGTGACCGGAACTCTCCAGCCCGCAACAGCTGAAGCACCCAGCATCGGTGTGCCGACGACGAGGCTGGACGTGTGGCCGACTGCTACCGCCCTGGCACTGGGCCAGAACGTCATCTTCGACGCCTCCTACGATTCGGGAAACTTCGACCCCGGCATCATCGTCTGGACGTCGTCGGATGAGTCGGTTCTCACCGTTGACCAGGAAGGAAACGTCAGCGCGGTCGGTGTCGGTGAGGCGACGATCACCGTGATCGACAAAGATAATTCGAGCCTGACCTCCACGTCCACGGTTCAGGTCCGTGAGGTCCCCGAGGACGTGGGCATGGAGCTGTCCGTTCCCGAGGTGTCAGCCATCTTCAACCATCAGGTCTACCTGCACGCGCTCCTCGCCCCCTCCCTCCAGGGAAGCGCAGTCACCTGGAGCATGGACCCCTCCACTCTTGGGCAGTTCTATAGCCGCGACGATGCATCGTCGATCGACTTTCAGGGTGCTGAGCAGGCGGGAACCGGCACACTGAGCGCGACCGTCACGAGCGAGGCAGGGGTGACTAAGACTGTGACTGTGCCCGTGACGGTCCAGCCCGATCCTCGCGGCGACTTCATCACGGACGATGACGGTGTCCTCGTCCAGTACCAGGGAAAGAGTCAGGACGTTGAAATCCCCGAGGGAGTCACGGGCATCTCTTCCGGTGCTTTCCCGTCCCAGCTGACCAAGGTGTGGGTGCCCGCCAGTGTGCGCACCATCGACTACGAAGCCTTCAAAGGCACCAACCTGCAGGAAATTACCTTCCAGGATGACTCGGCCCACCCCTCCCAGCTCACAGCAATCTACGACGAAGCGTTCTCCAACACCCCTATCGAGACGCTGACGCTGCCTCGCTCTGTGCAGACGGTCGTCGGTGCCTTCGATGGCATGGCGGGCCTGAAGACGCTCCACCTGGGACCCAATATCGGCCCGGGTCTCCTGGTCGGGGACTTCCAGTACACGCCGAGTCTGACGACCATCGACGTGGATCCGGACAACGCGAACTACACCAGTGACGAGGGCGTTTTGTACACGAAGGACCACTCGAGTCTCATCGCATACCCGACGGCCAAGAACCCTGGAGGGAGCTACGCCGTCCTTGAGGGGACGACTACCATCGAACAATCCGCTTTCGAGAACGCACAGGTTGCTACCGTGACGATGCCTTCTACGTTGCGGACGATCGGCTCGCAGGCATTCACACATTCACACCTGACCTCGCTGACACTGCCCGACGGCTTCGAGAGCGCGGGGTATTGGGCATTCGCGTACGCGGAGAAACTGACGAGCGTCGATATTGGAGGTGCCACGTCCCTGCCCGACGGTGCCTTCATATACGCTCGCAGCCTGGCCAGTGTGAACCTGCGACCGGACCTCGGCAGGCTCACGATGCTCGACGGGAGTTCCCTGATGGGGACCGCCCTGACCTCTCTGACGCTGCCCGATAGCGTCACGTCCATTGGACAGTGGTCTCTTGCGAGCAACACCTCCCTCACACAGCTGCACCTGGGAGCGGGCCTGACATCCATTGGCTCCGGTGCTCTCAGCGGCGACACCGCCTTGGCAACTGTGACCGTGAACCCAGCCAATGCCTCGTTCTCTGAGGTAGATGGCGTCCTCTACACCAAGGACGGGGCCAGCCTGATCCTGTACCCGGCGTCCCGAGCTGGCAACGAGTACGAGGTGCCCGCCGGGACCACTGAGATCGGTATCCAAGCATTCGACAGGGCCAGCTCGCTTACCCGGGTCATCCTGCCCGAGGGGCTGACGACCATCGGCTACTCGGCCTTCAACGGGTGCACCAACCTGGTAGACATGACCTTCCCCGAGTCGCTTGAAGTCGTTCGCGGCATCCAGAACACCGGCCTAGATACCGTCATCCTGGGATCGAAGGTGCGCGAACTCTTCATGCCCACGCGCGAGAACCTGGCACCCCGCCACCTCATCGTGCGTGGCGGCGTGAATGGCAAATACTACACCGACGGAGAACCCTCCAACGGCCGCATCGAGAGCGCTTTCTTCGGCGAAGGTATGACGAAGGTGGACGTGCGCAGCAAGGGTCCCAAGGTCATCGTCCTGCCCTCGACCATTACCTCCTTCCAACTCGACCCCTTCTCCTCGCCTGGCTACAAGACCGACGCGCAGGTCTACGTGGCAGCAGCCGAAGGATCTCCCGCATGGGAGGTCGCCAAGGCCGAACTCGTCAAGGAAGGCATCGACCTGTCCCACCTGCACGTCTACACCCCCGCCCAGCTCACGCTGAAAGGCATCGACGCTACCAATGACGAGGCCGGGGGCGCGCTCGCGTGGAAGGACGCGTCGGTGAGTGTCACCGCCACCGTGAACGGTGGCGTGCCCGAGGGCCGCGAGCTGCGCGTCACCCAGGTCGGCGCGGACGGGACTGAGACCCTCGTCCAGGACTGGACGGCGATGAACGCGGGCGACGGGAACGCCTCAACCCTGGCATTCTCGTGGACGCCCACCGAAAGCGCGCCGTCCTTGCGCGTTCAGACGCGCGACGTCACGCATGTGAGCGCCGAGCAGACGACGGAAGCTCAACTCTCGCCCGCGCGCGTGACGGGAGAATGGAGCCGCACGCTCTTCGGCTGGCGCTACGTCTATCCGAACGGTACGTATGTCAAGAGCCAAACCATCATGATCGACGGCAAGATCTACCGATTCGGCTCGGATGGCTTCATGCGCACGGGGTGGATCTACGACGAGGGTGCATGGCGCTACCACGACTCTTCCGGTGCCATGCAGACCGGCTGGGTGAATGTCGAGGGAGGCTGGTACTACCTGACGCCGGGAAGCGGCGCGATGGCCAAGGGCTGGCTCAAGGACGGTGGAACCTGGTACCACCTGAGCGTCAACACCGGACGCATGACCACAGGCTGGCTGCGCGGTGACGACGGGTGGTACTACCTGCGCCCCAGCGGTGCGATGGCCACCGGCTGGATCCAGATCGGGTGGACCTGGTACCAGTTCTCCGACAGTGGCAAGTGGATTCATTAGGATCCGACGCATAATCCCAGCGTTTTCACAGGAAGCTCCGGTTGTCTCCACAGACTCGACGCTTACAGTTGGTGCCACCACAAGGCAATGTTGTGCGGGCCACACGGGTCCGAGTAACGCCGACGAGCTACGTTTGAGGAGTTATCTGAGAGAACTCGCACTGTGTTGATGGGATATGCCGAGGGGCCGACCACCAGGTCGGCCCCTCGGCATATCTGCACGCGCTCGTGGGTCGGCGCTTGGCACGGAAGGACGACAGGAATGCGACAAACCGTGTCGCGGTTACCGACAACGCATACTGCGCAGGTGGGGAAAGCTCCCCATAATTGTGGAGGCGCTCTTAGTGCCAAGCTTGTCAAACACAGACGCTAACGAAGTGAGACTCAGATGACCCACCGCAGAACGTCGGCACTCGCGCTGGTGGTTGCCGGCACCCTTGGCGTGACAACACTCGCTGTCCCGGCTGCGCGTGCAGCTGACGGGGGAGTACGTCCCCACTCCGGCCCCACCCCTCCCAGCGTGGAGCAGCCCGCGAACCCCGCCCCGGCCTCGTCGAGTGACGAGCCAACCACGATCATCGTCCAACTCGAGGCCGGGGCTGAACGCGCGCAGACACGGGAGCGGATCACCGCCTCCGTTGCCGAGGCCCTACCCTCCGCGAGCGTCACGACGCTGCGTGAGTACACCCACGCACTCCAGGGCTTCGCGATCGAGGCACCCGCGTCCGCGCTCGCTGCTATCCAACGCACGGAGGGTGTCAAGACCGCCGCCGTTGCGCGCAGCGTCACGCCCATGGCCGAGAACGATGCCGCCCCCGCTGGTGCGCCTGTCCTGAAGAACGCGTCCGCGCTCGAAACGACCCGCGCCAACCAGGCCGCCCAAAAAGGCGACCACCAGGTCATCGAAGTCATCGACTCTGGCCTCGACACGAGCCACCCCGCCTTCTCCGGTGCGCTCGATGCCGCCTCCCTGCGCATGACGCAGGCGGACGTCACCGCACTCGCGCCGAGCCTGCCCCACGCCACAGGGGGCACGTGGGTCAGCGAAAAAATCCCCTTCGCCTACGACTACGCCGACAACGATGCCGACGTCGTACCCGCTTCCGAAAAAGACCTGAACCACGGCACGCACGTCACCGCCATCGCAGCCGCTAACGGCGGCGAGGTACGCGGCAGCGCCCCGAACGCGCAGATCATCGTCGCCAAGGTCATCCAGGATGCCGACGGCGTCATGTCCGACGCCGCCATGCTCGCTGCCCTCGACGACGCCCTGGTCATCAAGCCCGACGTCATCAACATCTCGCTGGGCGACGACTCCGGCATGAGCAGCGAGGCCGGGACCATCTTCGCCGACGTCTATAAGGCGCTCGTGGACGCGGGCATCACCGTCAACGCCGCATCCGGCAATGCCTTCTCCACCGCGTACGGTAACAACTCTGGGCAGAACAAGCCCTTTGCCTCCGACCCCGACACGGGCACTCTTGGCGAGCCTGCCTCCTATCGATCCACTCTGGCGGTCGCCTCGGTCGACGCGCAGGACACCTCGCCCTACGTCCTGCTCGGCGACCGTAAAATCCCCTACGGGATCGCCATCGACGGCAAGGGCGACCCGGTGCCCAGCCTGCGCGACATCCCCGAAAAGACCTACCGGATCGTGTATGAGCACTCCGGAGGCAGTGATGAGGTGCAACGCTACTGGAGCACGAACCGCTACGACCTGTCGGACGCCATCGTCCTCGAGGACAAGGGCGGCATGGACACCCGTCTCGACATCCCGATGACCGACGACCTCAAGGCCAGCTACCTGACGCAGGCCACTCCGCCGCCCGCCGCCCTCATCATCGCCGACACCGATGAGGCGGATGCGCCGTACCAGGCCATTCTGGAGTCCACCCGCGAGATGCCGACGGTGACCATCACGAAGAAGGACAGCGACGCGATCCATGACGCGATACGCGACGCCGAGGGAGAAGACGTCTACCTGACCGTTACCCACTCTGGCATCGTCCTGTCCTCGAGCAACCCGACCGCCTCCGAATTCTCCGCGTGGGGCGTCACCCCCGACCTGCGCCTCAAGCCCGAGGTCGCGGCCCCCGGCGGCAACATCACCTCGGCGATCCTGAACGGCGAGTACGCGAGCTCGTCGGGCACCTCCATGGCCTCCCCGCACGTCGCGGGCATCAGCGCCCTCGTGCGCGAGCGCATCGCCTCCGACCCGCTCTTTGGCGGCATGGACGCTGCGCACAAGAATGCGGTCGTCACGAACTTCCTCATGGGAACCGCCCACCCGCTCATCGACGTTGAGCTGGGTGATGGCACCTTCTACTCCCCGCGCAAGGTCGGCGCAGGACAGGTTGACGCGGTCGCGGCCACGACCTCGTCAGTGTACCCGACCGTGATCGGGGCCTCCGACCCCTCGCGACCTAAAGCCGACCTGGGCGACGGCACGAAGGGCTGGACCTTCCAGGTGCAGCTGACGAACCTTGCGCCCGAGGCACGCACATACACACTCGGTGGGCAGGCC
>NZ_CAJPJE010000049.1:0-16264 GCF_905369875.1 Actinomyces sp. ICM47 | reverse complement strand
GTGCCACCTACGCGGGCCTCTTCCCCGAGAACGTCGGACGCTTCGTCCTCGACGGAGCCCTCGATCCCTCGCTCAGCATCGAAGACGTCTCCGCCATGCAGATGCGCGGCCTCGATGCTTCTCTTCAGCAGTGGATCGTCGACTGCGCCACCCAGTCCACATGCCCGATGGGACGCACCAAGGACGAAGGCATCTCGAACGTACGAGCCTTCCTCGAATCCCTCGACAAGGCCCCGCTTCCCACCAGCGACCCCGACCGCCCGCTCACCGAGAGCCTCGCCATCACCGCCATGATCGGTGCCATGTACAACACCCAGTGGTGGCCCCAGCTCTCTGACGCGTACGCCGACGCGGTGCGCCGAGGCGCCGGCAGTGCGCTGCTTGAGATCGCCGACCTCATGAACTCGCGCAACCCCGACGGCACCTACGCCGATAACTCGACCGACGCGATCAACGCGATCAACAACCTGGACTACGAACCCGAAGGCACGACCGACCAGTGGATCGAACGCGCCGACGCACTCAAGAGCGAACTGCCGATCCTGGGCCGCTACGTCGGCTACCCCTCCGCCGGCCTGTCCGCCTGGCCGACCGAGCACGCCGATCGCCAGCCCATTCACGCGACCGGTGCCGCCCCCATCCTCGTCATCGGCACCACGCACGACCCCGCCACTCCCTACCCGATGGCGCAGAGCCTGGCCGAACAGCTCGACTCCGGCGTCCTCATCACCGTCGAGGGCTGGAACCACACTGCGTACCGTCGCGGTGCCGACCAGTGCGTCGTGAGGGCCGTTGAAGACTACCTGGTCAAGGGCAACGCGCCCCAGAACGGACTCACCTGCCAGTAGGTCCAATCGGTCCGGTCGATTCAGTCAGTCCGGTCGATCCGGTAGACCCAGTCGGTCCGGTCGATCCGGTAGGTAGTGACCCACGACATTGCTGGATTGGTTGTCCTGGTTTGCGTAATGGCCCGTTCGTCCAGTAGAGTTGTGCCGTTGCCTGCGCGCCCCGGAAACGGCGGAACGGCAGGCGCGGCCGCCTTAGCTCAGTCGGCAGAGCGATTCACTCGTAATGAATAGGTCGTGGGTTCGATTCCCACAGGCGGCTCAGAAGCGTCCACCCCTACAGGGGTGGACGTTTTCGTCTATCTACGAGGCTCGGGCGGAGTGCGCGGGCGAGCGTGTGGGTTATAGGGTTAGGGTGTCCCGAGCTGCGGGTGCACGTGGCTGCGGGTGCCCCGGGCTGGTGCCGCTATCGCGGCCGGGCTGCTTGGTGTGCCCGTGGGCGGCGGCCCGCCCGCTCGCCGTCCGCGCCGCGAGCTTCGCTCGGTGCGTCGTCTCGAAGCCCGGCCAGGCCCTGCCGCCGCCCACCGGCACCGCAGCCTGGCCCTCCGGCAGCCTCCGCACTGGCGCTGGTGGGGTTTTTCTATACGAAGCCTTTTGGTGGCGTGTCGCCGACGTGTCAGACCCTCGCGTAGCGAAATTCCCCCGTTTGGTGGTGGTGAGGTCGCGGTTCGTGGTGGTGTGGTGCTCAAAGTGCAGACCACCTCGGCGAAAAACGCTGAAAATGGGCTGTTGTGGGCGAGGTGGTCTGCGTTTTGGGCACAACGGCGTCTGGTAGGGTGTGTTGTTCGCGCGCGAACTCGATGTTGCGAGCGGTAACCCGCTACGTCGCATACAAACCCGCTATTCGGAGCGTGGGCGGGACTGCCCACGCACGCATTAGCGGGTTAGCGTGCGGTTTAGAGGGTTCACGTGTGACATGGCGGGCTCGGATATAACTTGGGACCCACGTGCGGGTTAGGGAAACCGCGTGGGGCTGAGTGGCCTCGCGAGGATTTGAAGTGTTGCGGTGAAATAGATCGTGCGGGGCAGCGGTTGCAGCTGGGCTCATCTATTGGCAGTATTAACCATTCAATACGCAGATAAACCCTATCGAGGCATGGTGGGCGGCTCGCCCAGGCAGTCACCTATCGGTTTAACGTGCGTGTCAGAAGCAGTTCGGTCAAGTCTTCGCTGTGCCCGCCGGACGAGGGCCGTTGCGTACGTGGATAGGTTGTTGTCTCATGGATAGGTTATGGGCATGCGGATAGCTTATTAACCTATCCGCGTGGCGATAATCTATCCGCATCGTCGTAACCTATCCGCAAAAGAGCTGAATTGGTCGCAGCTGTGGTCTCTCATCCGGTGGACTCGCGTGTTCTGGATAGGAACTGCTCTTTTGGATAGGTTACTTTTCTATCCAGAACGCCGTCACTTATCCAGATTGACGGTTCCCATCCAGTTTGCCGATGCTCTCCGTCCGCACGGACATGGGATGTGCCTGCGATTGCTCGGCAACGGCGTCATTCCCCAACGCCATCCACACGGGCATGGGGCATGTACGCACGATCTGACAGTGTGAGCAAGGCGGCCGCCTCGCGCGGGCGCGAAGGTGCGTACGCTTAAACGCATGAAGCAACCGTAACCTTGGCGAAGATTGGTAAGGCGATCCTATCCCATAGGACAAAGGTCCCAATGACGTAAAAACGCCTAAAACGACGGTTCTATTCCCGAGTTTGACAGTATCGTGAAACATTTGACTAAACAGTGGATAGCACTAGAAATTGTGGGACCAAGGGACCATCATGGATGTGTCTGAAGGGCACGGTCCCACAAGGGCTAACCCCGCACCGAAATGATACGTAGAGGAGATTCATCATGACCGTTGAGTCCACTGGTTTCAAGGCTTCCGACGTTCTCGCAGGTAACCTGCAGAAGGTTCTCACCGACGTGACGGCGCTGTCCCTCGTGGGCAAGCAGCTGCACTGGAACATCACCGGCGAGGGCTTCCGCTCGCTGCACCTGTACCTCGACGATGTCGTTGACATCGCCCGCGAGGCCTCCGACGAGATCGCCGAGCGTATGCGCGCCCTCCAGGTCGTCCCCAACGGCCTGCCCGAGGTCGTCGCCCAGCGCAACACCCTCCCGACCGTCCCCGAGACGATCATCAAGACCGACGACGCCGAGGAACTTGCCGTCGCCGCCATCAACGCGACCGTCGGCACCATGCGCGAGGTCCACGAGAAGGTCGACGCCGAGGATTCCGCCTCCGCCGACATTCTCAACGACTACATCCGCCGCTTCGAGCAGCAGGCGTGGTTCATCCGTTCCCAGAACGGCCAGGCCTGAGCCTGACACCTCCGTGAGGAGGGAGCGAGTCGCGTAGGCTCGTGTGAATAACATCGGGGTGCCCCGCCTGTGTATCAGGCGGGGCACCCTTGTGTGTGCGTGAGTTCGCCCATCGCGGTGGATGGGTGATGGAGTCGCAGTCGAACAAGGTTGGCGCTCTGCGGTATGCGGACGTATGTGCGCAGTGTGCGCCGCAGGTATCGCGTTCGGCTGGCGAGGCCTCGCCAGTGTTCAGGAGAAGTGCGACGAGGGGAGGAACGGTGTGAACGCTCTCCCCGGAAGGTGACACAGCGTCAGCGACATGGGGAAGTGTGAACATTAGGCTGGTGGAGTGACGAATTCCCAGGACGTAGCAGCGACCACCTCGACGTCGATCCATGCGCACCACGGAGAGGCACAGCCCGCCCTGGTTCTGGTGAACCTGGGGACGCCGACTGCCCCCGAGCCTGGTCCGGTGCGCGCGTTCCTGCGCGAGTTCCTGTCCGACCGTCGCGTCATCGAGATGAGTCCGCTCCTGTGGAAGCCCATCCTTGAGGGCATCATTCTGCGCGTGCGCCCGCGCGAGGTCGCCGCCAAGTACCGCAGCATCTGGATGGAGGAAGGCTCGCCGCTCATGCACTACACCCGCGAGCAGGCCCGCCGCCTCGGCGAGCGCTTGCCGGGTGTGCGCGTCGAGGTCGCGATGCGCTACGGGCAGCCCTCCATCGGTTCGGTCCTGGACCGCCTGCACGCCGAGGGCGTGCGCCGCGTCGCGATCCTGCCCGCGTATCCGCAGTACGCGGCCTCGACGGTGGCGACGATCAACGACGCGGTCGCGAGCTGGATCGGCCGCAACCGCGACGGCTTCGAGCTACGCCTGCATCGTTCTTTCCCCGCAGCCCCCGCGTACATCGAGGCGCTTGCGACCGCGTTGGAGCGCCACTGGGAGCAGGTGGGTCGCCCGAACTTCCTGACGGGGGACCGCGTCGTCGTGTCCTTCCACTCGATCCCGGTCGCCATGGACGAGGCCGGGGACCCCTACCGCACCGAGTGCCGCCACACGGTCGCCGCCCTCGAGTCGCGCCTCGGCCTGGCAATGGGGTCCCTGACGGCCACCTTCCAGTCTGTGTTTGGGCGTGCGCAGTGGCTCGGCCCGCAGACAATCGACGAGATGGGCGAGCTCGGTGCCGCGAAGTGCCCGCGCGTGGACGTCATTTGCCCGGGCTTCATGGCGGATTGCCTGGAGACGCTCGAAGAAATCGACCAGCTGAACCGCGAGACTTTCGTCGAGGCCGGGGGCGGCGACTTCCACTACGTGCCGTGGGCGAACGACTCCGATGGTGCGGTTGCTGCCTTGGAAGAGCAGTCCCGCATCGCTCTCGCTGGCTGGGTGTAGAAGCGTACGTCAATCCGAGAGGAGACGCGGGGCTGATCCGACCGCGTGCGCATGAGAGAGAGTTTGTGTGCGTATCGCGGATAGGTTATTCGCTTGCGGATAGGTTACTAAGCTATCCGCGTGTTCATAACCTATCCGTCAGCTCTTTTCCTATCCGCGAGCGTGGCGATCCGGTTGGCAACGTGGATGTGTGAGCAGTGCCGGGCGCTGCCCCTCGGATGCTGTCACAAACGACCGGCGGTCGAAACCCTCCGGCGTGGTCAGCCATGGCCTCGTACCGTGACGGTATGAGCACGACTGACTGTACCGACTTCGCGACGCTGGCCATCCACGCCGGGTTTGACCCGGACCCCGTGACGGGGGACGTGGTACCGCCGATGCACGTCGCGTCGACGTACGTGCAGGACCGGCCGGGCCAGCTGCGCAGCGGATACGAGTACGGGCGTTGTGGCAACCCGACGACCAACGCGTTCGCGGGGGCGCTGGCTGCGCTGGAGGGGGCGACGCACGGCTTCGCGTTCCCGTCGGGCATGAGCGCTGAGGACACGGTGATCCGCTTGCTGGCGCGCCCCGGCGACCACGTCGTGCACTCGACCGACGTGTACGGGGGAACTCATAAGCTCCTCAGCGTCATCAAGCCTGCCGAGGGCATCACCTCCCAGGCGGTGGACCTGACTAACCTGGCCGAGGCCGAACGCGTGATCCGCGCGCAGCGCCCCCAGATCGTGTGGGTCGAGACGCCCTCGAACCCGTTCCTGCTGGTTACTGACATCGCTGCGATTGCGGCCCTCACACACGAGGTGGGCGGCCTGCTGATCGTGGATAACACGTTTGCGACGCCGGTGTTGCAGCGGCCCCTCAAGCTGGGTGCGGACGTCGTCGTGCACTCGACGACCAAATATGTGGGCGGCCACTCCGACGTGATCGGAGGAGCTTTCATCCTGCGCGATGGCCTGGAACTGCCCGCGCACGTCGAGCCTTTTTTCGGCGAGCGCGACGCGGCGGCCGAGGCCGTGAAACTCCAGATGGCCCTCGGTCACGTGCCGTCCCCGCGCGACACGTACCTGGCGCACCGCGGCCTGAAGACTCTGGCTCTGCGCGTGCAGCGCCACTGCGAGAATGCGCAGAGGATCGCCGAGTTCCTGGCCTCCCACCCGAAGGTGAGAGCGGTCCACTATCCGGGGTTGGCCTCGGACCCGGGCTACGAGCTGGCCCAGCGCCAGAATCCCCGAGGCATTGGCGGGGTTTTGTCCTTCCAGGTTGCCACGGAGGAGGCGGCCCTCGAGCTGACGACGCGCACGCGCATTTTCGCGCTGGCTGCGTCGCTGGGTGCGCCGGAGTCCCTTATTGAGCACCCGGCGATCATGACGCATTCGACGCGTGTTGGCGGGGTTGGCGGCGTGCCTGGCACGCTTTTGCGCCTGGCGGTTGGCCTGGAGGACGCGGGTGATCTGATCGCGGATCTGGAGCAGGCGCTCGCCAGTATCTGACGGGGTGCGCGGGGCAGCTACGAGGCCGGGGTAGTTCAGCGGGCGCTGCTGAGCGAGCGGCGGCTGAGCCAGGCGGTTGCGGCGGTGGCACCGCCGACGGCGAGGGTCGCGGGGACGAGGATCATGGGTCCCTGAGCGGTGAACTCGATGACCAGGATGAGGCCGGTGAAGGGTGCGTTCATGGACGCGCCGAGGAACGCGGCGGCCCCGATGAAGGCGAAGGCGGCGACCTGCGAGCCTGGCCACGCGGCTGCCCAGGGCAGGCCGATGACGGCCCCGATGCCAGCGCCGAGGGCGACGGCGGGGGTTAGGACGCCGCCCCAGCCGCCGGCGCGGATCGTCAGGAAGGTCGTGACCGTCTTGGCGGCGAGTACCAGCGCGGCGAGGCCCAGGCCAGCACCGGTCGCCCAGACGGCGTCGAACTGGGTCTGCGCGCTGGCCTGCCCGTTGCCGAGCACGGAGGGCACCCACACGGCGATGACGCCGACGAGGAACGAGGCGGTGGGAAGTGACGCGAGCAGCCGCCAGTCGCGCGGACGGGCGGCACTGACGCGGGCGACGGCCTGCTTGAAGGCCCACCCGGTGGCCCCCAGTAGCGGCCCGATGAGGGCCGCGAACACGGTTAGGGAGAGTGACGGCGTGAGGGTGGGGACAGAGTAAAAGGGGGTGGGCCTCGTAAATCCCGTGGAGATGAGGACGGCGATGGCCGACGTGCAGAACGCGGCGGCGACAGCGCGCCTCGAACGCGACACGAGCAGGATTTCGAGCGTGTAAATCGCCCCGGATATGGGGATCGAATAGACGGCGGCCAGGCCCGCGCCCGCGCCGCACGCGACGATGATGCGCCGGTCTTCGGGGGTGAGTCCCAGGCGGTCGGCGGCGGCTGCAGAAAACGCGGCGGCCATTTCGCGCGGGGCGACTTCGCGCCCGACGGATGCGCCGAGGCCGACGATGAGCACCTGGGTCAGGGCGTGCCAGGTGGCGCGTAGGGGCGGCATTGGTGTGCCGCCCACGGCCGCCGATACGGACGTGATTGCGCGGGAGCGCCGGAAGAGAAAAAACCACGACGCGGCACCGAGGATGCCGCCGAGCACCAGGTTAAGAACGCGGCGGGCCGGGGAAGCGGCGCTGACGGCCTCCAGGAGAGTCCCGGAGTGTATGTCCCAGGCGAGGGCCTGAATCCAGTGCAGCAGGTGGATGCATGCCAGGCCGACGAGGCCGGCGATGACTCCGGTGAGTAGCGTTGCGACCGCGAATTGCCGGTTTGTCACGGACATGGCGTGTCATTGTCGATGCGCTCGCTGACACGGCTGAAGAGGCCGGTGAGCATGTCGATTTCCTCGGGCGTGATCTCGTTGAGGAAGAGGCGGCGGATGACGTCGCGCTGGACGATGGCGGCCTCGTCGAAGAGGCGCTTGCCGGCGTCGGTGAGGAAGACGAGGCCTCCGCGTCCGTCGCCCTGGCAGGGGCGGCGGGAGATAAGGTCGCGTGATTCGAGGCGTTTCATGGTGTGGGTGAGGCGTGAGCGGGAGAAGACGACCTTGTGTGCGAGGACGGAGGGGCGGATGCCTGCCTCGCCGGCGCGGTCGGTCATGAGGAGGACTGAGTATTCGGGCATCGATAGGCCCGACTGGCATTTGAGGGCGGCTTCGATGCGTTCGGTCAGGCGAGCGGTGGTGGTGAAGTAGAGCTCCCATGCCGCCGCTCGGTGGTGGTGTGCTCCGCTCACTGTGTCTCCTCGTCTCGTTGGGTGAGTCGCGTGGCCTCCCCAGCCTCGCGCGTCTGATGACGAGTATAACTTTCAATTACCGGTAGCTAGCAATCGGTGCTATATAAGTCACGTTTGACATGGAATGCGAATAGTGAGAAAGGGAGTGCGCATTGCGTTATTCTAATTAATACGAATTCCGCTGATGGTTGGAATGTGGAATTCTTGATCCCTCAGGAGGAATAGAATATGAAGAAGACGACGAAGGTCGTGGAAGTTGTTGACGATCTCGATGGCTCGCCTGCCGATCAGACGGTGCGTTTCGCCTTTAACGGCGCTTCGTACGAAATTGATCTGAACCGCGCGCATTTCGAGGAATTCGCTGAGGCTATTCAGCCTTACATTAAGGCTGGCCGTAAGGTTGGCTCGACTCGCCGCCGTGGCAATGCGGGCAACCCGAACCAGCGCCTGGAGAACGCGAAGATTCGTGCGTGGGCACAGGGGGAGGGCCTCGATGTTTCTGATCGTGGTCGTATTCCCACTCCGATTGTCGAGGCGTACCGTAAGGCGCATGCCTGATCGATACATGTCATCGGGGGGTGCAGGACGACCTGCACCCCCCGATTATTTAGTCGGTGTCACTCGACGCCTTCGATGGTGTTATTCGCACCGGTGTCGCTGGTGACCTTGAAGTTGGTGGCCTTCTCGAACGTGATTGTGTTGTTGGATCCCGTGAAAGCTGCCGTGGCAGTGAGGGCCTCAACGTGGATGTCGTTGTTGGAGCCGTTCACCGTGATGTCGGCGACCGAGCCGCCCTCAATCGCGTTGTTGGAGCCGTTGACGATGACCTTCGTGACGCCTGCGGGGATCGTCAGGTACTGGTTGGACTCGTCGAAGGTGATGGGTGCGGAGGTATCCGTAGCGCCAGTCGACGGAGCTGTGGCAGACGGCGCGGCAGGAGCCGGGGTGGCCGAGGAATCGGCGGAGGAAGCGGGCGCGGAGGCGGCCGGCGCGGCAGAAGATGAGGAGGACTCGGCCGGGGCGGCGTTGTTCTGGGTGCAGCCGGTCAGGGCCAGGGCTGCCACGGCCACGGCGGCAGCGGCGGGGAGGAGGGGCTTGATAGACATGGCGTCTCCCTTTCGTTGGATCGAAGTTACACCTTGGTCAGGGTACTAGAAAGCGGGGATGAAGATCTCGACGCGGCGGTTGAGCGCGCGACCGGCGGGGTTGTCGGAGCCGTCCGCGTTCTCGTTGGGGGCCACGGGCTTGGACTCGCCGTAACCGGTGGCGTCCATCGTCGCGGTGACGCCGTCCTTCTTCAGCTCGCCGGACACGGCGTTCGCGCGTGCCTCGGAGAGCTGCTGGTTGAAGGCTTCGTCCGAGATGGAGTCGGTGTGCCCGTAGATGTGGGCGGTGGGGACCTTCGCGTTGTTGAGCACGTCCGCGAGCTTCTTGAGGGTCTGTGAGGCGTCGGAGCGGATCTCAGACTTGCCGAAGTCGAAGAGGACGCCGTCCTCCAGGGTGATGAGCGTGCCGCAGGATTCGACGGGCTTGAGGGATTCGACGGCCGGGAACTTGCCGAGCTTGGCGGCCTTGTCGACCTTCGGCGCGTCGGTGACCTTGTGGCCGTTGACTTGGGCGGTGCCGTCGCCGTTGTTGATGATGGTCAGGCTCGGGCTCGTGTAGCTGCCGGTGCCGTCGCCGTTGTTGATGACGGTGACGGTGCGCGTGGTGTGCGTGCCGGAGCCGTTGCCGTCGTTGGTGATGGTCTCGCCGGAGCTGGTGTTCGTGTAGGTGCCCGATCCCTTGCCGTCGAGCGTGAAGGTGGTGTCCGGGGTGGTGTAGGTGCCGGAGCCGTCAGCGTCGACGGTGATCGTGAGCATGGTCGCCATGTTCGTGTATGTGCCCGAGCCATCGCCCGCGTAGGTGATCGTGGTCGAGCCTTCGGTGATGACGCCGGAGCCGTCGTCGGCGTTAACGATGGTGCCATTGGCAGAGGAGGAGACGGCCGATCCGTCGCCGCCGAAGATTGTGGAACCGGAGATCAGGGATGATCCGTCGCACTTGGCGGGCGAGACGGTCACGCCTTCGACGGAGGAGAGCTGCGAGGAAGCGGAATCGATGACGGCCTTGTCGGCGTTGGAGGCGAACACGTCGATAGCGGGCAGGGAGAACAGGGGGATCGGGGGGATCTCTCCGGGACGGTATCCGGGCACCGTCGGGGTGGACGAGGCCGTGGCTGAGGCAGTCGGGGACTGTGTCGGCTCGTCGGTGGTGGCCTCCGCGGTGGGAGCGGCGGTCTCGGTGGTCTTCGGCTTGGAAGAACCGCAGGCGCCCAGAGCGAGGGTGGCCGCGGTGATGAGCGCGGCCGCTGTCAGAGTGCGTCGTGTGATGGTCATGGTTTAACCGTACGGGACAAAACAGGGGCGCATACTGTTCCGGTAATCATGTCAAGCTGCGGGTTTTCAACGAACTCAGGGGGAAAAGGAAGGAGCGTTCAGGGGTTAATCAGGGGAACCCCGGGGTGCGCCCGGGGGTGGGAAACCGGGGAAACGGCCCCGGCCTCGTCCCTGACGTGGGGGAACTGCTCAACCTGTGTCGTGATCAACGACACGGAATGTAGGAGCTGGGCGTTGTCTGTGGGACAATAGAGACATGAGCTACAAACTGGTGCTGCTCCGCCACGGCGAGAGCGAATGGAATGCAAAGAACCTCTTCACCGGTTGGGTGGATGTTCCGCTGTCGGACAAGGGCCGCGCGGAGGCTACCCACGGTGGTGAGCTCCTCAAGGAATCCGGCGTTCTCCCGGACCTCCTGTTCACGTCGATGCTGCGTCGCGCCATCATGACCGCGAACCTGGCTCTCGACGCCGCTGATCGCCATTGGATCCCCGTTGAGCGCAATTGGCGTCTCAACGAGCGCCACTACGGTGCGCTCCAGGGCAAGAACAAGAAGGAAATCCGTGACGAGTACGGCGAGGAGCAGTTCATGCTGTGGCGCCGTTCCTTCGACGTGGCTCCGCCCGCCATCGAGGCCGGCTCCGAGTTCTCGCAGGATCAGGATCCCCGCTACGCCGGCGAGCCTGTTCCCATGAGCGAGTGCCTCAAGGACGTCATCGCGCGTCTGCTGCCCTACTGGGACGAAGCCATTGTTCCCGCGATCAAGACCGGCAAGACCGTCATGATCGCCGCGCACGGCAACTCGCTGCGCGCCATCGTCAAGCACCTGGATGAGATCTCCGACGAGGATATCGCCGGCGTCAACATCCCCACCGGCATTCCGCTGGTGTACGAGCTCGACGAGGAGACCCTCAAGCCCATCAAGAAGGGTGGCACCTACCTGGATCCTGAGGCCGAGGCGAAGATCGCCGCGGTCGCCAACCAGGGTAAGTGAGCAACGCGGGGCCCCGGCATCGTCTGCGTGGACGAGGCCGGGGTTTCGCCGTACCCTCGGTCGCGGCGTGTGGGCGGTCAGCGAGGACCCGGTGGAGGCGTGTCTGCCGTGGCATGGACGGCGCGCGGATGCCTGAAATACGCCGTGTTTCGGGGGCTGGTGAGCATTGTGGCGCATTCCCTAAATCTGACCATGTGATCGTGACCGGGGTCGCAAGCATGGTCGTATTGTGGTCGTACTTGAAGATGGTTTGTGCCGTTCCTCTAGTGCGTGTAACGTAGGCTTTTCATGCTGTCTCGGGGATATTCGTCAGGCAACTGGTAGAATAGGCCGTGCTATCCACGCGAGCATCCAGGAGTCTTTCCATGTCGTTCGAAATCGGTCAGACGGTCGTCTACCCGCACCACGGCGCAGCCACGATCGAAGAGGTCATGACGCGCACCATCCGTGGTGAAGAGCGAACATACCTCAGGCTGCGCGTGAACCAGGGCGATCTTGAAATCCAGGTCCCCGCCGAGAACGTCGACCTGGTCGGCGTCCGTGACATCGTTGATGAGGATGGGCTTGAGGAAGTCCTCACCGTCCTGCGCGCCCCCTACCTTGAGGAACCCACCAACTGGTCGCGCCGTTTCAAGGCGAACCAGGAGAAGATCGCGACCGGCGATATTGTTAAGGTCGCCGAGGTCGTGCGCGACCTGACGCGCCGCGATGACCTGAAGAAGCTGTCCACGGGCGAGAAGCGCATGCTGACGAAGGCGCGTTCTATCCTCACCTCCGAGCTGGCCCTGGCTCGCAACATTGAGAAGTCGGAGGCCGCCGCGCGTCTCGACGCCGTCCTGGCTGAGGGCCGCATCGAGATCGATGACGATGTCGCAGCTGAGTGAGGCTTGCGCGGTCCTGACGGCCGCCGGTTCGGGTTCGCGCCTCGGCTGCGAGCTGCCCAAGGCCCTCGTCTCCCTCTCGGGTCGCCCCCTGGTCTGGTGGGCGGCCCGCGGCCTACGCGCCGGGGGAGTGGGGATGATCGTCGTGACTGCCCCGGCCTCGTCCATCGAGGATTTCCGCGCCGCCCTGGCTGACATCGAGGACGTCCTCGTGGTCGCTGGCTCTGACCGCTCCCGCCAGGCGTCCGTCGCCCTGGGCTTGGCTGCCCTCCGGCACCGTGATGCGGACACGGTTGTCCTCGTGCATGACGCGGCTCGTCCCCTGACACCCCCGGAGGTGAGCGCGCGCGTCATCGACGCGGTGCGCGGCGGTGCTGGTGCCGTCATCCCGGTCCTGCCCGTCACGGACACGCTCAAGACCGTGGACGCCTCGGGCCTCGTCACGGGCACGCCCCGGCGCGCTGACATGGTGGCCGTGCAGACCCCGCAGGGCTTCCGATGGGACGTGCTCACCCGCGCGCACGAGGCGGGTGCCTCCCGAAGCGCCGACGAGGCCGTGGCTGCCACGGATGACGCGGGCCTCGTCGAGGCCGTTGGAGGCTCCGTTCAGACCGTTGCCGGTGATGAACGCTCCCTGAAGGTGACACGCCCCCTGGACCTCGCCCTCGCCCAGCTTCTCGCAGCCGAGGAGCCGAGCGCCTAGCGGCGCGGCGGATCTTGTCTGAAGGAAGGCCATCGCGCCTGCCATACCGTTTATGGTGGCCTGCGGTGGCTCTGACCTCCGCATTCGCGCCCGCCCGCGCAGCCAGGCGTTCCCCGTGAGGTGTCCACGGTCTCGTCCCCACTGCGGCCCGAAGAGGGGGCGCGCCGCGAAACGTGGTAGTTTCGCCCTGGGCGCACCAGCGCCACCGAGCACTCCCGAGCGAAGGAGCCCGATTCCATGAGCACCACGCCCGCCACCCATCGCCGCGTCATCACGCGCAAAGTCGTCGATTGGGCGGCTTGGGACTGGGGCAGCGCCGCCTTCAACGCGGTCGCCACGACCTTTGTCTTCACGACGTACCTGACCAGCGACGGCGTTTTCACGGACGCGGGGACGGCCGCGACGTGGCTGAGCAACGGCATGACGATCGCGGGCCTGTTCATTGCGCTGCTCGCCCCGATCACCGGTCAGCGCGCTGATCGACGAGGCCGTGGCGGGGCCTGGCTCGGATGGTTCACGGGGGCGGTCGTGGTCTGCATGCTCGCCATGTACTTCGTGCACCCGGCGTCGGTCCTCGGCCCTAAGGGTGCGCTCATGCTGGGTATTGCGCTGCTGGGCTTGGGTAACGTGTTCTTCGAGTTCGCCTCCGTGAACTACAACGCGATGCTCAACCACCTGGGTGAGAAGGAAGACCGCGGCAAGATTTCGGGCTTCGGCTGGGCGGCTGGCTACATCGGCGGCATCGTCTTGCTGCTGATCCTCTACGTCGGCCTGATTGGCGTGAACGTGCTGGGCGTGCCCGCCGACGAGCACCTCAACATCCGCATCTCCATGGTGATCGCCGCCCTGTGGCTGGGCGGCTTCGCGATCCCCGTCCTGAAGAACCCGCCGCTGCCTCAGAAGGTGTCGACGGCGGACGACCATGAGACGATCCTCGACTCCTATAAGCTCCTGTGGCGCACGGTCGTCACCCTCAAGCGCGAAGCCCCGCACACCCTGTTTTTCCTCATCGCCTCAGCCGTTTTCCGCGACGGCCTGGCAGGCGTCTTCACGTTCGGCGCGGTCCTGGCCAAGACGGCGTTCGGCTTCAGCGCCAGCGATGTCATGATCTTCGCGATCGCCGCGAACATCGTTGCAGGCCTGGCGACCGTGGCGTTCGGGTGGGTGGACGACAAGATCGGCCCGAAGAACGTCATCATGCTGTCCCTGACCGCAATGGTTGTCGCCGGGTTCGGCGTTTTCTTCCTGCACTCCCACGGACCCATCGTGTTCTGGAGCCTCGGCCTGGTCCTGTGTGTTTTTGTTGGCCCCACCCAGTCCGCGTCGCGTTCCTTCCTGTCGCGCATCATCCCCGCGGGTCGCGAGGGCGAGGTCTTCGGCCTCTACGCCACGACGGGCCGCGCCGTGTCCTTCATGGCCCCCGCCATGTATGGCCTCTTCCTCATGATCGGTAAGCGGATGACCCCCGCGGGCGCGGACTACACCTACTGGGGCATCCTCGGCATCATGCTGATCCTCGGTGTGGGCCTGGCCCTGACGGCACCCGTCAAAGCCGAGCGTGCCACGCTCGACCACATGGCGGACTGAGGCCTCGGCGAGGCCCCACGCCCACGCGTGACACGTCCCCGACGCGACCGAGCAAGTTTCGGGCGTCGGGGACGTGTCGTCTATTGGGGTTATTGGACATGTCGTGTTGGCGGGACTAGTCCTAGGTGTTGTGTTGGGGTTTATTCCAGCGGATCGCTTCGTCGGTACTCCGCGGCTCGGGGCCAGAGAACAGATACTCCGTGCTCGCTTATCGGAGAGTCCCTCTCCTCGGTACGCTAACCCGCTATTCCGAATCGGGGTCCTCTCCTCCGCACGCTAACCCGCTATTCCGAATGTGGGCAACCCCGCCCACGTATGGAGCAGACGGCCCGCGTGCGGAACAGGGGGCTGGCGTGCGAGCACACCATGACGTCAGGTTGCGAACGTCCTGAAGCGTCCCTGGTCGGGGAATGACTCACCTGTGTTTATGAGAGGAGGGGCGTCGTGAGCCTCGTCGACGAGGATGACCACGGTGGCACCCGAGACGTTGCTCAGGGGAGCAAGCTCGTCCTTCGCACAGGGGTGGACTCGTGGGAGGAGGTCCGGGAGGGAGATCGTTGGGTGTTCACGGTCTGTCCCTGTGCTCTGTCAGTGCTTGGTGAGAGAGGGTCACGAGGCCTTCGGCGTGAAGGCCGTGATCTGCTCGTCGGTCACGCCGATGAGGAGGTCGTCGAAGGCCCATGTCAGGTTTGTCGCCTGGTTCAGTTCGTGCGATGTGTATACGACCTCGCCGTTCATGTCGACGAAGAAGGACTACAGTCCTCGTGGTGGTCGCTGTCCCCTGATAGCCGACCGGGGTGGGATCCGCCTCGATCTGCGGGGCAGTCGCTTCCGGCGTCGGATCTGGATGACGGACGTGAATGTACGTGCTCCTCACGGAAAGCCTGTACAGAAATCCGGCGAGGGTACCGATGACGAGTACCGCAACCAAAGTAACGAGGACAACGAGCACCTGACGGCCCAGTTTTGTTCGCCGTGGGGGCTGCTGAGCAGGGGGCTGAGGTGCCTGGCGGTCCTGGGAGAACGACTGCGGAGACTGAGGCTCGGGTGCCTGAGAGCCGCCGTTCGAGGGGTGCAGCGGCTGGGGTACCGGGCTACTCGCGGGGGGGGGGTGATCGTCGTTGCTCATGAGTTGTTTCTATCACACTCGTACGCTGAGCATGACGCCGTGGCCACCCAGGCCTCGTCACGAGGAAGCAGGAACGAACGCCTTGATTTCCTTATCAGTGATGCCGATCAGCATGTCGTCAAAGACCCAGGTGAGGCGTGTGGCCCTCGTGAAGTCTTTCGTCGAGGAAGACGAACCATCGGCGGTGTTAATGATGTAGCTGTTAGTGTCCTGGGAGTTGAAGGACCTGACATACAGGGTCGATCCATCGGCGCTGACACGCAGGTCCTTCGGAGTGAAGGAGCAGCCGTCGCGCACGAACCGGCGTGCAGCGTCCGGGAGCGGGACCTCGCGCGTCGAGTCGTCGGCGGTCAGGGCGACCGTGATCGTGCACTCGCCCGTGCCGGTCATGCTCACCGTTCCCGTTGCCCACGCCGCTCGTTTCTGTGTCATGAAGGTCTGGATGTCCGACGTCGTCGGCTGCGTCCCGTCTCGGCTGAGCGCGGGCAGGTCCGGTTCGGCGGTGAACGTCGCTTGAAGGACCCCGTCGCTGTCGAAGATAGACCCGCGAGAACCGGAGTTCTCGTAGACGATGAAACCGTTGGTGGCCACCTCGACCTTCCGGGAGTCGGCATTCCCGTTGGGATTGCTCAAGGTTACCGCCTCGCCGGTATGGACGTTGAGGATCTGCGGGAGTTCATTGGTGGCGGTGGGGACCAGGACCGAGGCGTGCACACCGTTCCCTGCGACCGCAGTGCCTACAGGTGCATAGCCCAGATCATGGTCACGCAACCCATACCCGGACTGCGTCGCCGTGGACGTGGTCCACAGGTTAGTCCACTCGCCGCC
>NZ_CAJPJE010000048.1:0-16837 GCF_905369875.1 Actinomyces sp. ICM47 | reverse complement strand
CCCCCCACACCAAAGTCAAACCAAACCCCTATGCCCCCCACCACACACCACACAAACCCCCACAACACAACAACAAACCACCCCACCACCCCCACACACCACAACAAAAAAGCGGACCCAACCACGCCACAACAACGCAATCAGGCCCGCCAAACACCCCAAAAAGAAACTCAGCTCACACCCATATCAGGCTGAACCGGGATGTCCACGGTCGGCAGATCACGCACGGCGCGGCGCACGGCCTTGGAGACAGCGGGGGCGACGCGCTTATCGAAGGCGCCGGGGATGATGTAGGACGGGTTGAGTTCGTCCTCGGAGATGACGGATGCGATGGCGTTTGCGGCCACGCGCAGGACCTCGGTGGTGATCTCCTTGACCTTGGCGTCGAGGAGCCCGCGGAAGAGGCCGGGGAACGCCAGGACGTTGTTGATCTGGTTCGGGTAGTCGCTGCGGCCGGTCGCGACGACGGCGGCGTACTTGCCGGCACCGATGGGGTCGACCTCGGGCGTGGGGTTGGCCAGCGCGAAGACGATGGCATCATCGGCCATCGTCTCGATGTCGGAGGGTTCGAGGATGTTGCCGTGAGAGACGCCGATGAAGACGTCAGCACCCTTGAGGACCTCCTTGAGGGAGCCGTGGACGTGGCGGGGGTTGGTCGCCTCGGCCAGGGCCTTGCGGGAGGGGTGCATGCCTTCGGTGGCGTCGCCGGACAGCGCGCCGTCGCGACCGCAGCCGATGATGTCGCGCGCGCCCTGGGCGAGCAGGAGGCGGATGATCGCGTTGCCGGCGGCACCGACGCCGGAGACGACGATGCGCACGTCTTCGATCTTCTTGTTCACGATCTTGAGCGCGTTGATGAGCGCGGAGAGAACGACGATGGCGGTGCCGTGTTGGTCGTCGTGGAAGACGGGGATGTCGAGTTCGGCGCGCAGGCGCTCTTCGATCTCGAAGCAGCGGGGTGCCGAGATGTCCTCGAGGTTGATGCCGCCGTAGGCGGGGGCGATGGCCTTGACGATGGAGATGATCTCTTCGGTGTCCTTGGTGTCCAGGACAACGGGCCAGGCGTCGACGCCGCCGAATTCCTTGAACAGGACGGCCTTGCCTTCCATGACGGGCAGGGCGGCCTCGGGTCCGATGTCACCCAGGCCGAGCACGGCGGTGCCGTCGGAGACGACCGCGACCGTGTTGGCCTTCATGGTGAGCAGGTGGGCCTTCTGAGGCATGTCGTGGATGGCGGTACACACGCGGGCGACGCCGGGCGTGTAGGCGCGGGAGAGGTCGTCGCGGTTACGCAGCGGCACCTTGGAGTGGATTTCGACCTTGCCGCCGATGTGGCTCATGAAGGTCTGGTCGGAGACGGAGTCGGCGGAGACACCGGGCAGGGAGTTGATGGCGTCGCGCACTTCGCGGCGGTGCTCGGAATCGCGCATGTCGCAGGTGAGGTCCATGGTGATGCGCCCACGGTCAGAATCGGCCACGTCGAGGCCTTTAATCTCCGCTCCGGTGGCGGAGACAGCGTCGACGATCGACGCGATCGAGGTGATCTTCTCATCCACCTCGATGCGGTATGAGGCGGTGTACGACGGCGAAGTGCGCATGTCTGTCCTTTCGTTGGGCGCCTGGCCAGGTGGCCCGGCTGTCCTCAGTTGTTCATCCTAGGGAAGTTTGGTATGACGCCGGTAGGGGAAGGTCACAACGTGGACATGAGAGAACGCTCATTGACGAGGCCGGGGTGCTCGCGCTGTTGTCCTCCCCCGGGTGGAAGCGTCGCCGGGATCGATGCGACGGGGGGCCGGGATCGCATCGATCCCGGCCCCCCGTGAGGCTCGCGAGGATAAACCTCAGGCGCCGACCATCTCCATGATCAGCTCGCGCACGCGGGCGGCGTCAGCCTGCCCGCGGGTGGCCTTCATGACCGCGCCGACGAGGGCGCCGGCCGCCTGGACCTTGCCGCCCTTGATCTTGGCGACGATGTCGGGGTGGGCGTCCAGGGCTTCCTGGACGGCCGCCGTCAGAGCACCGTCGTCGGAGACGACCTCGAGGCCTCGGGCCTCGACGACCTGCGTCGGGTCGCCTTCGCCCGCGAGGACACCCTCGAGGGCCTGGCGCGCCAGCTTGTCGTTGATGCGTCCATAGTCGATAAGACCCTGGAGCTGCGCGACCTGAGCGGGGCTGACCCCGGCCTCGTCGAGGGAGACTTCACGCTCCTTGGCGCGGCGCGAGATCTCACCCATCCACCACTTGCGGGCGGAGGCGGGATCGCAGCCAGCGGCAACCGTGGCCTCGATGAGTTCGAGGGCACCGGCGTTGATGACGTCGCGCATCTCCATGTCCGCGTACCCCCATTCGGAGCGCAGGCGGCGGCGCTTGGCGACAGGGAGTTCCGGCAGCGAGGCTCGCAGTTCCTCAACCCATGCGCGATCCGGGCGGATCGGAACCAGGTCGGGTTCGGGGAAGTAGCGGTAGTCCTCGGAATCCGACTTTTCACGGCCGGACGACGTGGAGCCGTCCTCCTCGTGGTAGTGGCGGGTCTCCTGCAGGATCGTGCCACCGTCGGCCAGGATCTGGGCCTGGCGCTGCATCTCGTAGCGCACGGCCGACGCGATACCGCGGAACGAGTTCACGTTCTTCGTCTCGGTACGCGTACCAAGAGGTGACTCGGGCGTCGGGCGCAGCGACACATTGATGTCGGCGCGCACGTTGCCGCGCTCCATGCGGGCCTCGGACACGTCGAGTGCGCGGAAGATGTCGCGCAGGGCCTGCACGTAGGCGGCGGCCACCTCGGGCGCGCGCTCGCCGGCGCCCTCAATCGGACGGGTCACGATCTCCACGAGCGGCACGCCCGCACGGTTGTAGTCCACAAGCGAGTGATCCGCGCCCTGAATGCGGCCATCAGCGCCACCGATGTGCGTGTTCTTGCCCGCGTCCTCCTCCATGTGCGCGCGCTCAATCTGCACGCGGAACATGGTGCCGTCCTCAAGCTCGACGTCGACGTACCCGTCGTGCGCGATCGGCTCGTCAGACTGAGAAGTCTGGAAGGCCTTCGTCAGGTCCGGGTAGAAGTAGTTCTTACGCGCAAACCGGCAGTACTCCGCGATCTCGCAGTTCAGGGCCAGGCCGATCTTGATAGCGTATTCAACGGCCTTGTGGTTGACGACCGGCAGGGAACCGGGCAGACCCAGCGACACGGGGGTCACGTAGGTGTTCGGGTCGCCACCAAACGCGTTGGGGGCCGCGTCGAACATCTTGGTTGTGGTGCCCAGCTCGACGTGCACCTCAATGCCGAGAACCGGGTCGAAGCGGCGGGCGGCCTCGTCGTAATCCATGAGCTCAGTCATCACTTTTCCTCCCAGTTAGCTGCGGGGCACTGGCCCGCGACGTCGTCGCTGAGCGCCTCAACCAGGGACGCCACCTTATACATGACCAGGTCGCCGCGCGCGGGGGCCAGCACCTGGAAGCCGATGGGCAGGCCCTCGGAGGACACCGCGTTGGGCACGTTCATGCCGGGGATGCCCGCCAGGTTCGCGGGGATCGTCGCGACATCGTAGAGGTACATGGCCAGCGGGTCAGAGGTCTTCTCGCCGAACTTGAAGGCCGTCTCGGGGGCCGTCGGGGACACAAGGACGTCGACCTGCTCGAACACCGCGTCGAAGTCACGCTGGATGAGCGTGCGCACTTTCTGCGCGCTGCCGTAGTAGGCGTCGTAGTAGCCGGCCGAGAGCACGTGCGTGCCCAGGATGATGCGGCGCTTGACCTCGTCACCGAAGCCGGCCTCGCGGGTGGCGGCCATGACGCGCTCGGCGGTCACGGGCCCCTCGGTGGGCTCGACGCGGATACCGTAGCGCATGCCGTCGAAGCGGGCCAGATTCGAGGAGACCTCGGCGGGCATGATCAGGTAGTAGGCACCCAGCGAGTATTCCAGGTGCGGGCAGGAGACCTCGACGATCTCAGCGCCTGCCTCGCGCAGCTTCTCAACGGTGGCGTTGAAGGCGTCGATGACGTCCTGCTGGTAGCCCTCGCCGCTCAGCTCCTTGACGACGCCGACCTTCAGGCCCTTCATGGAGCCCTGCGCGGCGACGGCCTCGACGGCCTGCGTGAGCGCGGGAACCGGCTCGTTCAGCGAGGTCGAGTCGTGGGGGTCGTAGCCGCCGATCAGCTCGGTCAGGGCGGCCGCGTCGGCGACCGTGCGGGTGACGGGGCCGATCTGGTCCAGGGACGAGGCCATGGCCACCAGGCCGTAACGCGACACCGCGCCGTAGGTGGGCTTCGCGCCGACCGTGCCGGTCACGAACGCGGGCTGGCGGATCGAGCCGCCCGTGTCGGAACCGAGGGCCAGGGGCACCATGTAGGCCGCAACAGCCGCGGCCGAGCCACCGCCGGAACCGCCGGGGATACGCTCGGTGTCCCACGGGTTCTTGGTCGCGCCGAAGGCGGAATGCTCGGTGGATGACCCCATGGCGAACTCGTCCATGTTGGTCTTGCCGACGATGGGCAGGCCAGCTTCCTTGATCTTGGTGGTGACGGTCGCGTCGTAGGGAGGCTCCCAGTCGCCCAGGATTTTCGACGCGCAGGTGGTGCGCAGGCCGCGCGTCACCACGTTGTCCTTGACGGCGATGGGCACGCCCGCCAGGCGGTGCAGGGTCTCCCCCGCTGCGCGGCGCGCGTCCACGTCGGCCGCGGTCGCCAACGCGCCCTCGCGGTCGACGGTAATGAAGGCGTTGACGCGATCCTCAATGGCGTCGATGCGATCCAGGCACGCCTGGGTCAGCTCAACGGAGGTGATCTGGCCGGCGGCCAGCATGTCCGCCAGCTCGAGGGCGCTCTTCTTCAGCAGCTCGTTCATCAGTCTTCCCCCAGAATCTGCGGAACCAGGAACATACCGTCCTGCGCGGCGGGTGCCTGAGCGAGTACCTCGTCGCGGTCCACGGTCTGCCCGACCTCGTCCTCGCGCCACACGTTGGTCAGCGGAATCGGGTGGGACGTGGCGGGAACCTCAGGTGTGGCAACCTCCGACACCTTCGAGACAGCGTCCGCGATTGCGTCAAGTTCACCCGCGAAACGCGTGATTTCCTCGTCGGTCAATGCGATATGGGCCAGACCCGCGACGCGGGCGACCTCGTCAGTACTAATGCGTGACATGTGTGGCATCCTACCCGTATGACCTTTTCACAGCGACGCCAACTCACCAGACAGACGTGGTCTGTGGTCAAAAAAGTAGGTCTTGCGGTGGCTGCCGCCCAGGCGGCGGCTATCGTGACCGTTCATGCGATTGACCGCATGCGCACCGCCCGTATTCCCGGCGGCGTGCACGGTTTCCCGACGCTACCTCCCGCCGACACACCAATCGGCAACACCGTGGCACGCACGTACACGGAGGGAACCTCCCTGTACGCGGACATGCTGGAGGCTATTGAAGGGGCGACGCATCACATTTATTTCGAGACTTTCATTTGGCGCTCTGACTACTGGGGGAAGCGGTTCAAGAATGCGCTGCTAGCGGCCGCGGAGCGCGGTGTCGAGGTGTTTTGCGTGTGGGACGGTTTCGGCGTCCTGAACCAGGATCCGCGTTTTTACCAGTTCCCTGACATGCCGAACCTGCACGTGCGTAAGTTCCCGACCCTGCGGTCGGGTTTCTTTACGCTCAATATTCGCCGCACGGGCCAGGATCACCGCAAGATCCTGGTAGTCGACGGCAACGTCGGCTTCGTAGGTGGCTACAACATCGGCGATCCCTTCGCGAACGAGTGGCGTGACACGCACGTGCGTATTACAGGCGAAGCCGTGTGGGAGCTGGAGAACGGTTTCGTTGATTTCTGGAACCATTTCCGGCCCGTTGCTTCTCCGTTTTTGCCCGATCAGGGTGCGCGCGCGTGGAGCGCGGACGTGACCGCGCAGTTCAACCTGCCGCATTCGCTGCTCTATCCGATTCGGGGCATGTATATTGACGCGATTGAGCGAGCGACGGATCGCGTGCTGATTACGACGGCATATTTCATTCCGGATCACGAGGTTTTGGTGTCCCTGATTGCCGCCGCGCGCCGGGGCGTTCGCGTCCAGGTTTTGATCCCAGAGTTTTCGAATCACATCATGGCGGACTGGGTGGCGCGCCCCTACTACGGAGAGCTGTTGCGCGAGGGCGTAGAGATCTGGCTCTACCAACACGCGATGGTGCACTCGAAGACGATGACGGTGGATGGACGTTGGTCGACGATTGGCACGGCGAACATTGATCGCCTGTCGATGCGTGGCAATTACGAGGTCTGCCTGCAGTTCTATTCACGTGAGCTGGCCGCGCGCATGGAGGAGATTTTCGCGAACGACCTGACGACGGCCCGCCGCTTGACGATTGACGAGTGGGAGAAGCGCTCGTGGCTCACCCGCGTCGGCGAGGTGCTCCTGGGTCCCTTCGAACCCCTGGTCTGAGCACCTAGCGTTTAGCCGCCACCTAATCAACGCCCAACTCAACACGAGCAGCTAGCCTTCATCGGCTTTTTCCTCGGCCTTCGTGTCCTCCTGCCGAGCCTCGATCTCATAGTCCTCGGCAAGCCTAGAAAGGAGGGCAGCCGTACGCGGCCACCGCAAAGTCATACACCGAGAAAACTCACGGTACTTATTCACCAGGCACCACTCCGGAACACCACCAATGTAGTCCCGGCGAGTACCTCTGCTATCGCGATTATAGCACCGGGTGGAAATTCCACGTTCAAGAACCGAACTCTTCATGTGCTCGATAACAGAACGCACTGCTTCAGCTGGCCACATACCATCTGCACCATCAGGACTGCTCGCGAGCACGTAACCCAAATAAAGTTCCGACTTCTCTGCAGAGACATACCCAACGAGCTTCTTCTGTACAGCCTCAACCCATCCCATAAGGAAAGATGAATCGACAGTTCCATCTTCTTGGAGTCCAGGAATAATTTGCCACCAACAGATAATCTCATTAAAGTGCAACTGCACTTCGAAGTCTTCCCTTTCTTCACATACTGCATCTACCATAGCGATGATGCATTCAGCAAAATAATCCGGCTCATACCCGAAATAACGATACAAAGCACGCAATGATTCAAGACCGTAGCCGCGACACGAAAATAGCAATTCGAGTCTGGGCAAGTCCGAATGATCAGGAACCATGGACTCTAAGAAAGAAAACAGCTCAACGACTACGTCATGAAATAAAATACACCTATCGCGCTCAACTGTGACTAGCAGCATAGAAAGTGCTCGAAAAATATTTGCAGCATCAGGACCTTCTCCCACACTAAGCATGAGCGAAAGAAGCTCGACTACCTGAGCAACACAGCCAAATTCTAAAAGCTCATCTAGCACACAAGCTCTCTGTTGCTCATCAATTTCAAACAAGTTTACGTGCTTCAAAAACGCGACACGTAACTCGAATTCTAACCCTGACACAAGCTCAAGCATCTTTTCATCACAAGGCAATGATGCGACAAATACGCACTTACTTTCCGGACTGAGAGAGTTGCCTTCAAGGAAGCCAATCACCCAAGGGGCACCATCTCTCCTGGCTTTATGAAGCACATACGAGGAAGCTGCTGAACGTAAATTCAACGAGCTCTCTCCGAACCACGACAAAATTAGCGCCTCAGGGCACGAATTCAGCCCAGCGAGACATTCGCCAATACACGCAGCATTATTCGTAGCATCCACGAGAACACGCAGACTTTCTCCACCTTCACGCATAGTCACACTTAACGCGGCTTCACGTTCGACCCACAAGGTCTCCTGAAAGCCCTCATCCTTATAAAACAGTCCTCGAACGCACAAGCGTTCCGGTCGGCCAAACAACCAGGCATACCTTCGCGGATCAGCCTGGGGCTCAAGAAATTCGACAACTTCAGAGAGGGTTTTAAAACCTCCCCAACTCAACAACCGATCCCTACACTGACGAACATGACGATCTAACATTAGAGCGTGAAGGTACGACCAACACTCAAACTGCTGATCAGCATCAAATCGACCAGAAAGAAAACACGCCTTAAATTCATCCAATACAAACTTTCGGTCACAAGGTTCAAGTCTTTCCAAGAGATGAAGCAGAGACAGCCAACAGTGCGCATGCTTACGGAGATAATTGACAATGACCATAAGCAGCCCTTTCTGCCGAACAGCAAATTCCGCATCGTCGGAGCCATTTTGAAGAGTTACCCATTCACGATAGATTGGTTCAAACGGATGCGCCGACCAAAAGTCCCGAAACAATACTCGACCAACAAGAAGGTCAAATAACTTTGAACAGCTTTCGAACACACGCTCCATAATATATTGAGCATCGCCCTCACCAATTATAGAAATGCGATCATGACCTACTAGAGCTAACGCAAACTGATCAGCTATGTGTTCAAGTTCCTCCCTTGAACAATCGAACTGACTGAGCTCCGCTATCAACAGCGCCGCTCTAGCAGCATACTCATTCGACCAGCATAAACACTGCAGCGCTGCAACTACACGCTCTAGTCGATTGGGCGAACTCCAGCCCACTACTGACGAACAACATATAAGTTTCTCCACCAAAGGCTTCGAGAGACGCAAGTCTTTTTCCAAGACTGTCAAGAATAGTGAAGGTTGCGCTTCCGCAATGTACGGCAATACATAATTTAGCCGCGACAAATCAGCGCCACTTTTTTCATTGAAAGCTCTAGTCAGAAGCATTTCAACAACATGTTGCAGATGAGTTCGAACTTGCATCAGTTCCAATCCCTCACTATTAGTGACCTGCGCTATGAGAGCAAGAGACTTTGCCACACACGTCATTAGCGTCCAGGAGCTCGCTTGCTTATCCCTTTCCTGCCCGACTTGCACAGGACTATCGCATGCGAACATCCCATGTTTAATTAAGAGAGACTTTATTAGCAGTTTGTCCCAGCGGTCTAAATGTTCTGGAGACAACCTGCGCAAGAGTTGAGCAGCCGCATCAATCGGATCAACCAGACACCAACGACTACCGGATTGGATAAATGGATGATCGTCTGGATACTCCTCCTGCACTTGCTGCAGCAGACGAGTAATTTCACCATAGCTCAATTTTAGAAATGCAGATATTACTTCACGATCTTTTGTGTTCTGCTCTTCCCAGCCTCCCACTAAAACGAGCGCCGCAAGATACTTTGCAACAGATTCATCCTTCACCCATCCAGGTCTTCGCCTTGCTGGATCCAACGATATTTTTCTATAAAATGCTCCCATACCACGACGCGCCAAAGCACTTAGCCTATCTGCCTCAAGATAGTCCACTTCAGCCAAAGTGAGTAGTTTAGCTGATGCTATACGGTCTATCTTAGGAAGAATAATCGTCACGCTACCACTTCGAACACTTTCACCTTCATTCAGTACACGAATTATCCGATGACGATTCTTCTTTCCTATACCAATATCCGGGCCTTCAAACATTGGGATCATGATGAGAGATTCGGTTTGAGTCGCGAGATGATACCAAGCTTCCTTGTTAGATACGACGAGGGTTCTTTCAAGAGCAGCAGAGTCTGTTTCAATAAGAGCTGCAAAGCAAAATGCGAGCGCATCATTACGCCATGTGGCCTGAACAGCAGGAACAATTTGCTCGTCACTCAAGAGCGTCATAAGCTGTTTCAATTCGCTTTCCCGTCCCACTACATGGAACGCTGGAGGCACTTTGATACTACAATTCCCGCGGATTCCCTCCCACCACGACGTGAGCGTTTGTGCACCTGAAACTGGTTTTCCAAGTTTCTCACTAAGCCAGTAATGGACAGCCGGTGTTGATTGAAGCCAACCTTCTAGCCGATGCGCATCGAAGGCTTCTACCGATGCAAATTTGTTTTCGCTGCTTCGTCGCTTTGCCCACTCAGTAGCTCCGGCCCAGTTTCGGGGCGTAGCAAAGACAAAGATTTCGTCAGATTTTTCGACGTTTTGTGCGGCTCGCTTGTTGTAATCTTCGTCGGCCTTGGTTTTCGGTTGCTTGTTCGTACCGAATTCAAAGCTAAGCTTGCCCTTGGGCAAGAATGATGAACCGTCTGACGTTGCCGTTCCATCCCACCCTGGGGCTGCGGTTCCTTCATGAGCCCGAATGTTGATGTTCGAGACGCCCGGTGTCTGCGCAAGCAGTCTCCGCATGAGCTCGGGGAAGACCCCCTTTGATTCTAGGGTGTCGGCCCAGCGATCCAAATCTAGCGCGTTGACCAAGAGCGGGTTGCTATCCATATCAGCAACCTACACCGGCACTGCTTCATTTGGTGTCTAATCAGGCAGCGGTGTGAAACTATACTGCCGTCATCAATCTGTCAGTCCCAACCCCAGCCCCGGCCTCGTTACAGGCCGACGGCCGCCAGGCCTCCCTCGAGGAGGTCCGCAAACTGCTGCTCGGTGATGACGGGGACGCCCAGGGCCTCGGCCTTCGCGGCCTTCGACCCCGCACCGGGACCTGCGACGACGAGCGAAGTCTTCTTCGAGACGGAACCCGCGGCCTTGCCTCCGCGCGACGTAATCGCCTCCTTGGTACCCTCGCGGTCGTAGCCGGGCATCGCGCCCGAGACGACGATGGTGAGGCCCGCGAGCACTTCCGAGGCCGGTTCGGGCGCTTCATCGGCCATGCGCACGCCGGCGCGCGCCCACGCCTCGAGCACCTCCAGGTGCCAGTCGACCGTGAACCAGTCGCGCAGGGAGCGTCCGATTTCCTCGCCCACGCCCTCGACGGCGGACAGCTCCTCGACCGAGGCGGCGCGCAGGGCGTCCATCGAGCGGAAGGTATCCGCGAGCGCGCGGGCCGCCGTGGGGCCGACGTGGCGGATGGACAGGGCGACGAGGACGCGCGCGAGGGGCTGGCTCTTGGCCTTGTCCAGCTCGGCGAGCATTTTCTCGGTGCCCTTGGAGGCGGTAGGCTCAATGGGCTCGAAGACGGTCTGGCCGCGTAGCTTGCGGGGCTTGTAGGCCTTGGTCCAGAAGTAGCGGACTTGCTTCCAGTCTCCGGTTTCCTCGCCCTTCTTTTTCACGGGCTTCCACACCATGACGTCGCGCAGGTCCTCGGCGCGCAGGTCGAAGAGCGCGGCCTCGGTGCGCAGGACGGGGGCCTGCGGGGCGGGCAGGAGTTCTTCGGCGCGGGTGATCTGCTCGCCGTGGGGCAGCTCGCGAGCGCCCTCGAGAGCGAGGACGGTGCCGTCCTCCAGCGTGACACTGTGGCCGGCAACCAGGGCGGCGGCCACCTCGTCGCGGTCATTGTCGGGCTGTGTCATCGCCAGGGCGGACTCGTCGCCGAGGCCCTCGACGTCCAGGGCGCTGCGCGCGCCGACGTGAGCGAGGCGCTCGGTGATCTGTGCGGGGCAGGCACCCTTGTTGGGGCAGCGCAGGTCGACGTCGCCTTCCTTCTCCTGCACGAGGGGGGTCCCGCAGGAGGGGCACTGCGTGGGCATGACGAAGGGGCGTTCGGAGCCGTTGCGCGCGTCCTCGACGGGGGCGACGATCTCGGGGATGACGTCGCCGGCCTTACGCAGGACGACGAGGTCGCCGATGAGCACGCCCTTGCGGGCGACTTCCTGGGCGTTGTGCAGGGTCGCGCGCGCGACATTCGAGCCTGCGACCAGCACGGATTCCATGACGCCGTAGGGGGTCACGCGGCCCGTGCGGCCCACTTGCACGCGGATGTCGAGCAGACGCGTGTGTACTTCCTCGGGCGGAAACTTGTAGGCGGCGGCCCAGCGTGGCGTGCGCGAGGTGGAGCCGAGAGAGCGTTGGAGGGACAGGTCGTTGATCTTGACGACGACGCCGTCGATCTCGTGGACGAGGCCGTGGCGGTCCGCGCCGATCTCGGCGATGCGCTCCTCGATGGCCTTTCGGCCCGTCAGCAGGCGAGTGTAGGGCGAGACGGGCAGGCCCCACTCGCGCAGTTGCTCGTACCAGCCCATTTGGGTGGTCGGCTCGGTGAACTCATCCCCGGCCTCGACGAAGCCGATGCCGTGGGCGACCATCGCGAGGGGGCGTTTGGCGGTCTCAGCGGGGTCTTTTTGGCGCAGGGAGCCGGCGGCGGCGTTGCGCGCGTTGACGAAGGTCTTTTCCCCGGCCTCGACGCGGGCCTCGTTGAAGGCTGCGAAGTCGGCGACCGGGAAGTAGACTTCGCCGCGCACCTCGATGCGGGCGGGGGCGGTACCGGTGAGGGTCTGCGGGATCGAGGCGATGGTCCGCGCGTTGGCGGTGACGTCTTCGCCGACGTAGCCGTCGCCTCGGGTCGCGGCGCGCACGAGGCTGCCGTTCTCGTAGAGGAGGTTGATGGAGAGCCCATCGACCTTCACCTCGGTCGTCATCTCCAGGTCGGTGATGCTGGTGGCCTCGGCCATTCGGGTCTCCCACCCGGCAAGTTCCTCGAGGGAGAACACATCGTCGAGGGACATCATCTGGGCGAGGTGGCGCACCTCGGAGAAGCCGGAGTCGACGCTGCCGCCCACGCTCATCGTGGGCGAGTCGGCACCGCGTAGCTGCGGATAGCGTTCCTCGATCTCTTCGACCTCGCGATACATGCGGTCGTAGTCCGCGTCCGCGAGGGTCGGCGAATCGCGGTCGTAGTAGGCGGCACGCGCCTCCTCGATGCGCGTCACCAGGTCGTTGTAGCGGTCGCGAGTCGTCTCGAACGTGTCGTCATGCATGGGGTCCATTCTTGCATTTCGCAGCTGTCTCGGTCGGTGTTCGGAACGCTCACGAGCGTCGCCGGTGGCGTTATCCACACCCTCGCGCGCCTGGAGCACTTATCCACAGGGGCCTCGCGTGTCGCGCCGCTATCCACAGGGGTCGCGCCGCCGCTTGAAGATGCGCGGGCGCGGCGGGATCGTGGAGGTATGAGCGACAGCAAATGCCTGGCACGCGCGGCCCTGCGCACCGACCTGCACCTGGCGTGCGTCGACGGACCCGACGTCGGCCTCGTTCTCGCGCCGGGCACCCTGGGCAGAGCCGGAGACGTCCCCCTGTCCTGCGCGAGCATCGCCCGCGAGCACGCCGAGTTTTCCACGCGAGGTGGGCGCGCCTGCCTGCACGCGTCTCCTGACACGTCGCCCATCCGGGTGCGCACACGAATGCGCGGATGGCACCGACTTCGCGGACGCAAACGGCTCGCCCCGGGCAGGCGCGTCCGCCTGGGAGGAGACACTCTCGAGGTGCGAGGCCGCCCCCGGGCACTCACGTGGCCGGGCATTGATCGACGAGGCCGTGGTGTCTTCTCAGGATCCTCTCTCCTGCGCGGGGCACCCCTCGTCTCCCTCGTCGTCATGGGCGGCCTCATGGCCTGGCGCCTGCACACCTTGTCCGCGTCCCCGCGAGTGCTCTGGACGCTTGCCGGGGTCGCCGCGGCCATCGCCTGCATCGTGGTGGTCGTAATGGTCCTGCGTGCACGCAGGCGTCGGCGAGGATGGGACGGGGCCGCGCTCGCCCTCCTCCTTGCCTCGCTGCCTGCCACGGGTGAGCCTACGCGCATCCCGAGGGCCGCCGTCTGGCCGGGGCGAGCGACGCGGCTCGGGCGTCGCGTGATCCTGGCTGCCACGTCGTCATCCTCCCAGCCGGGTGACGCCGCGTCGCTGGGCATCGTGGGAGAGTACGGTGCCGAGTGCGCGCTGTGGTGCGCGGGGCAGGTGGCCGCGCAGCTTGGCGGGGCGCGCGTCTGGTGGCGCTCCCACTCCCCCGTACTGCTGGGATACCCGGCGCTCGACATCCACGTGACCGGGGAGGATGAATGCCCGTACTGCGCCCGCGGCAGGGTGAACGACAAGGCGGCCTCCGCCCTACACATCGGCTACGCGGTGCACGTTGCCGAGCTGCCCTCGTGGTGCGCCCGCGTGTGCGTCACCGATGAGCGGCCAGTCTCCACGCGCTGGTGGTGGACTGTGACACGAACGACCAATGAGGACACGCTGCCCGAGCGCGTCGACTGGGACCCGGATGCTGCCCGCGGACACTCGGGCACGCTCAGCGTCGTCATCGGCCGCTCCGAGGCGGGACCCGTCGAATTAGACCTCGTCACGGACGGCCCCCACGCCCTCATCGCCGGTTGCACGGGCTCAGGCAAGTCGGAGGCGTTGCTCGGCTGGCTCGCCTCCATCGCGCACTGCTATTCGCCCGCATGCGTGCGTTTCATCCTCATCGATTACAAGGGCGGCTCCACCTTCGCGCGCCTGGCGGACCTCCCCCACACGCAGGCACTGCTCACCGACCTGGACGCGGGGGCCACGTCGCGTGCCCTGGACGGAATTGCCTCGGTCCTGGCACGGCGTGAAGCGGCGCTGAGCGATCTGGGCGTGCCGGATCTGACGGCCTGGGAGCGCACATACGAGGAGGATCCCGCCCGCACTCCACAACCTCCCCCGCGCCTCGTCATCGCCATCGACGAGTTCCGTGTCCTGGCCGACACCCACCCGTCCTCGATGGACGTCCTGCTGCGTCTGGCCGCTCAGGGCCGCAGCCTCGGCCTGCACCTGATCGCCGCGACGCAGCGCCCGTCGGGGGCGATCAACGCCTCGATGCGCGCCAACATGGACATTCGTTTGGCGCTGCGATGCGTGAGTGCGCCCGACTCCACGGATATCCTGGGCGATGCCCGGGCCTCGTCCCTGCCCCGTGTCCCCGGGCGCGCAGTACTCGCGGGAGTGGGCACGCTCCAGCTGTCTTACATGGCCGACGTCGCCGCGGTTGTGTCCGAGTGCGCGGCGCGCTGGCCCGCCGCGAGCGCCGCCCCACTGTGGGCGCCTGCGCTCCCGGGTTCTCTCACGTGGACTCAGATCGACGAGGCCTGGGCGGAGCAGGGCGGAAACGGCGGCGCTGCGCCGGTGTCCGTCGTTCTTGGACTGGTTGAGGGCATCGAGTCTCATTCGCCGCTGGTGTGGGAGGGAGGCTCTGTCCAGATCCAGACGAGCGCCCACGAGGCGGCGTTGGCATCTCAATGGGCGCGCTCGATTGCTGCGAGGATCGCAGGGGCAAGTCGGCTGCCTCTGCACGTCATCGGGGACGAGGCAGTCCCTGGCGCTTCCTCGCGGCTTTCCCCGCGTGACCTGGGTGCCATCGACCTCGTCGAGGGGATCCGTGCGCACGGCCCCGCGGTGCTAGCGATTTCGGATGTGACTGCTCTGCGCTCGTCCCTGGCGCAGGCACTGTCACTCCCCCAGGCTGAGGAACTCTGGTCATCGCTGCTGACGGGCGCCGCTCGGTCCGGCATCATCCTCGTTGCGGCGTTCTCCGGACGTTTCACGTCCTCGTCGGCTGCCATGGGGGCTTTCTCAATGCGGCTCGTGCGCGCCAGGGACGCCGACGAGGCCCTGCACGCCGGGATCCAGCCGAGTAGCCTGCGTTCCCTCGGGGAAGCCCATGCGCTGTTGGCCCGCCCAGGCGAGGAGACGGCCCTCGCATGCGTCCCCATCGATCCTCCGCCCACAGGAGTTTCCCAAGACACCGATAGCGCCTGTCATGCGTGGCGGATTCCCTCCCCTCAGGAGGCTGCAGCGTTGGTCAGTAATACCTCCGCCCCGGCCCTCATCGGCCCCGAGTATGAACCCATCCGGTGGGCAACAGACAAACCCTGGGTGATTATCGGAGAACCCTCCAACGTGCGCGTCGTCGAGGCCCTCCATGCCGCGCACGGCTGGCCCACCCCCACAATTGCCGAGATTATTCCAGAGAACGCATGGACCAGAATTGTGCGCCGCGACGCTCACCGCATGCTCGCACTCAACCCCTCGGACAACGTCATGCGAGGACTCATGCGCACGAGCCGCAGGTACCCGCTATCGATTGCAGCACACCCATGGAATCCCACCTGCGGGCTCATCTGGGAGGATGATACCCTGACAACGATCCAACTGACCGTAGGGTCAGTTAACACCTAAGTCCCAGCTTTTTCGCCGAGCGTGACTAGACGCATAGTGACCTCTCCACACGAATTGTTCAGACATCTTGCGCATCTACCACGACTGGCGGACACTGACAGACGACTACACGAAGTCCCTACAGCACACGGTAACGCAAGGAGAACACACATGGATTGGCGCAGCAAGGCGGCTTGCCTGACAGTCGACCCCGAACTCTTCTTCCCCATCGGGAACACGGGGCCCGCCATCAGCCAGGTGGCCGAAGCGAAAGCCGTGTGCCGCGAATGCGACGTCAAGGGCATCTGTCTGCAGTGGGCAATCGACAATAACCAGGACTCGGGCGTCTGGGGCGGCATGAGCGAAGAAGAACGCCGCTCGCTCAAACGCCGCGCCGCGCGTGCACGACGCGCAGGCTGCTGAAAACACCGCGACCATACACCGCACGAAGGCCGGGAATCCACGACGGATCCCCGGCCTCGTTCGTTCCCGCGCCCCCGCGTCAGGCGGGATCGAGGTTAACCCACAGCGTCACGAGCGTGCCGCCACCCTCGCGGGGTGCCCACTCGATAGAGCCACGCAGCTCGCCGCGCACCATCTGGTGAACGATCTGCGTGCCCAAGCCACTCATGGGCGTTCCCGGCACGAAGCCGACACCGTCATCTGCGACAGTGACCTTCATGGACAGGCCCTCACGCTGGGCGCACACCTCGATACGACCGTCACGGTCGGCCAGGCCATGCTCGACCGAGTTGGCGACCAGCTCGTTGAGAACGGTCGCCAGCGCCTGGGCCTGATCGGCGGAAATCGTCCCAAAGTTGCCGGTCGTAATGACCTCGACGCCATGATCCGTGGACGCTATCGCGCCAGCCATGCGCACGCTCGTGCGGGCGACCTCGTCGAAGTCGACGGACTCGTCGACGTTCTGGGTCAGCGCAGCGTGCACGGTCGCGATGGCCTGGACGCGACGCTCGGCCTCCGCGAGTGCCCCCCTGCCGGGGTCCTCA
>NZ_CAJPJE010000047.1:0-17779 GCF_905369875.1 Actinomyces sp. ICM47 | reverse complement strand
CCGCGCCCACGGGGGTTACATTCCGCGCGGCGGCGTCGTGACGGGCCTGTCCAAGCTGGCCCGCGTCGTCGAAGGATACGCGCGCCGCCCCCAGGTGCAGGAGCGCCTGACCGCTCAGGTTGCCGACGCGATCGATGAGATCCTGAACCCCCAGGGCGTCATCGTCGTCATCGAAGCCGAGCACATGTGCATGTCGATGCGCGGCATCTCCAAGCCCGGTTCCTCGACCGTGACCAGCGCGCTGCGCGGCATCATGAACGACGGCGCCACCCGCGCCGAGATGATGGCCCTCGTCCTGTCCGGGAGCCGATGACGTGAGTGCGCTGCCCCTGCCCGCCGCCCCGGCCTCGTTCCCGGTCCCGCCCCTGGCGCTGCCGGGCGGCCTGACCCTGCCTGTCGGGCGGACGGCGATCATGGGCATCCTCAACGTCACCCCGGATTCTTTCTCGGACGGGGGACGCTACACGGACATCGCGGCCGCGCTGCGCCACGCGCGCGAGATGGTGGCCGCCGGAGCGGACCTCATCGACGTGGGCGGGGAGTCGACCCGTCCGAATTCGACGCGCATCAGCGCGGACGAGGAGTGGGCGCGCATCGGCACCATCGTCGCGTCCCTGGCCACTGACGGCGTCATCGTGTCGGTTGATACGCTGCACGCGTCGACGGCCCGCGAGGCTGCGCGCGTCGGTGCGGCGATCATCAACGACGTGAGCGGTGGGCGCTGGGATCCTGAGATGAATGCGGCTGTTGCGCAGTCGGGCTGCGCGTACGTCGTCCAGCACTACCGCGCGCTGCCGGGCATGCCGGGGGAGCACTTCGACTACGGGGACGACCTCGTGGGCACGCTCATCGAGCGCGTGGGGTCCCAGGTTCAAGACGCTATTGATGCTGGTGTGACAGCTGATAAAATTGTTATCGACCCGGGCCTCGGCTTCTCACTCACGGCCGACCAGTGCTGGCAGGTTCTCGCCGAACTGCCACGCCTGACCACCTATGGGTACCCTGTACTTATCGGAGCATCGCGCAAGCGTTTCGTCAAGGCTCTTGGAGGCAACATCGACACCGACAGCGCCGCCATCGCAGCCCACGCCGTCAGAAGCGGCGCGTGGGCCGTGCGGGTCCACGACGTAGCGGCCACCGCGGCCACCATCGCCTGAAAGGAGAACGACGTTGAGCAGCAGACGCGTCATCATCGCCCTCAAAGGACTGGGGGCGCTGGCAAACCACGGCGTCTACGATTTCGAGCGCAGCCAGGAGCAGCGCTTCAGTGCCGACGTCGTCATGTGGGTCGAGACCGCGGGTGCCACCGACGATATCGCCGCCACCGTCTCCTACGCCGACATCGCCGACGAAACCATGGCGGTCCTCACCGGCAAACCCGTCGACCTCATCGAGACTCTGGCCGAAACCATCGCCTCGAACGTCATGAGCCACGAGGGCGTGGTCGGCACCGAGGTCACCGTCCACAAGCCGGACGCCCCCATCGGCCACCCCTTCACCGACGTGTCCGTCACCGTGCGCCGCGGCGAGACCGACGCCATGCCCCTCTCCCTGTCCCTCAAGGGCATCTACGAGGCCGAGGACGGCTCCGTGCTCACAGGCGAGATCGAGGCATACGGCCGCGCCCAGGCACCCAGCCCCGCGCAGCAGACGGACGTGGCCCCCACCCGCAAGCGCCGCGGCGACCACGAAGCGCCCGCGCCCCGCGCCGAGGACGCCTCGAGTCCCGCACACATGCGTGCCCGCCGCGTCGTCCTGGCCATCGGCGGCAACCTTGGCGACGTGCCCGTCACCCTCATGCACACCGTCGAGGCCCTGTCCTACATGGAAGGCTTCCAGATCGAGGACGTCTCCCCGATCATGCGCACCAAGCCGGTCCTCGCCCCCGGACAAGCACCCCAGCCCGACTACTGGAATGCCGTCGTCGTCGGCTCTGCCATCGCCACCCCCGACGAAATCCTCGCCCAGACCAGCCGCATCGAACGCGAGCTGGGCCGCGAACGCCACGAACGCTGGGGCGCACGCACCATCGACATCGACATCATCCAGGTCGAAGGCCTCGCTTCCTCCGACCCCGCCCTCACCCTGCCACACCCGCGCGCGAAGGAACGTGCCTTCGTTCTCGCTCCCTGGCTGCTGTGCGACGCCAATGCCGTCCTCGAGGGCGTCGGCCGCGTCTGTGACCTGCTCGCCGTCGCGCCCGACCGCGACGGCATCATCGACGCCGTCGACGACTGGCTCGAAGACCCCGCTGCCGTCATGTCCGACTCCGACCGGCTCATCGCCGAGCGCGTCGAACAGGCCAGCGCCGACATGCGCGAACTCCTCGAAAACCTGACCGGTGAAATCAGCCATCTCGCCGACCTTGGTGCACCCATCGGCGAACCTCCGATGGCTCCCAAAACAGCCCTCGAGGCCACTGTCATCCCCGCGCTCCCCGCACCTAGGGCCGAGCAGACCCCGGAGCCTGCCAGCTCCAACTCTGGCTCAGGCTCCGTCGCGGGCGAGTTCGCACTCGCCGACGACGCTGTGGCAGACAGCTTTGTGGCTGGCGGGCCTGTGGCTGGCGGGCCTGTGGCCGAGGAGGTACCGCCCCTCGCCCCAGAAATCCCCACACACGAAGCTCCCGCACCCGTTGAAGCGGTGACCGAAGACGCAGTGGGCGACGTCACCATCCCAACGCCCGTCGCCGGCACCAACATACTCACGGACAGCGGCGCCGCGCAGCGCGCCAGCCTGTGGCATCGCCGGGACTCCTCAGATTCCGCTTCCGCGGGCTCCGCGAACAGCGATCAGTCCCGTGCCTTCGACAACACCGACGACCGCGCCAGACTGGCAGTCGCTTACGCCGAATACGGCTTCGACACTGACTTCGTCACTGACTTTGACCAGGCCGTGCCCGAGGAGCCCGCGCCCCAGGTTTCCCAGTCGGTAGCCCGCACGCAATCGGCAGCCCGCGCCGACCAGAATTTCGACATAGATGACGGCGACGGCCTCGAGCCAGATGTCGATGCCTCGGACTACGCAGCCGATGCACCCGTCAACGCGCCCACTCGGCCCAGCGCACCCCGGCCGACCACCCGGGGCGGAAGAGGAGCGCGCGATGCCAAGGCCTCGCCCAAGCCCGCGTGGCACCCCGTCTCCTCCGTGCCCGCGGATTCGCCCGCTGGGCGCGTGACCCGAAGGATCGGTTCGGGCAACTACTCGCCGACCAGCGACGAAAAGCCGCGGTGGGCACCCGTATTCCAAGACAAGCATCAAGAGTCGCGCACCGAGATCAAGCTGCCCGACTGGAACTTCAACGTCGGCACCACCCACGACGTGCGCGTCGTTGACGACCGCTCGGGCCTCGGTCGCGAGGACGACGCTCCCAAGGCCACCGTTCACGCCGACGGTCGCTCCACGATCCTGGCACCCGGACTGCCCGACAACACGCTCGTCGGCCCCATCCCCGACGACGAAGCCACCCACACCGGCATTCTGCGCCGCGTCGTTGTGCGCCCCACGATGACCGGGGCAATTCCCATCGTCAAGAGGCGCTAAATGAAACCGCTGGCGATCATCTGGGTGCTGCTGGTCGGCGTCGTGAGCGCTGCCCTGAGCTTCGTCGGGTTCTTCGCGCACATGCGCACCGGTGGAACCCCCATGATCGTCACGCCCGGTCCCGCCGTCGTGTTCGCCTTGGCCACGGCCATCCTCATCTGGTCCGGCATGGCTGTGCGGCGGCTGCGCGCCGGCAAAGATACGTGGATCGACGCCATCGGTGCCATGCGGGTTGCCGTCTTCGCACGCACCTCCGCGCTGGTCGGATCCAGCCTGTCGGGTATCCTCGTTGGCGTCATGGGCGTCTCCCTCACACAGCTCGAAGCCACCGCCATGGTGTCCAACGCAATTGGCTCCGGGGTCAGCGCCCTCGTCGGCGTCGTGTGGGTAGTCATCGCCGTAGTCATCGAACGCTGGTGCGTCATCACCCCCGACGACGACGCAGCCACCTCCAACAAACGAAACGCTGCGGCTTAAACGGCTGCGGTGCCCGGCTGATCGCTGCTGCTGGCCTGGTGGGGCTAGGGGATGGTTTCGTGGATAGGTTGTGGGTGTGCGGATAGGTTATTTTCCTATCCGTGAAGGCGTTAACCTATCCACCTGCTTGTTTTCTATCCGTATCGTTTTGTCGGGGCTGGGTCTTCCTGTTGGGGTGTCGCAGTTGTGCTCTCCGGGTTCTGTGGTGCTTTGTTACAGGTGCCCGCGCCGCGCGGAGTGACTCTGCGCCGCGCGGCTTGTCGGTGTCAATGTTGTGTGCGTTCCGAGAGTTACGAGCGCGGTTGCGCCCCGGCCCGGTATCGTGGAGGCGTGGCCGACCAGCGTAAGAATTTCCCCAGGCGATCATCCGCCCGGCGTAGCCCGTCGGGCGGCTCCTCCGGGCGCGCAGCAGACCGCACATCGCGCGCTGCGGGTGCGACGTCAAGCAACAACGCGTCCTCACGTCAAAGAACAGCCGGCACCGCAGCGAGCGCCCGCTCCGCGCGCGGCGCCAAAGCGGCTGGCACAAAGGTGCGCGGCACCAAAACGGCTAGCACCAAAGCGGCATCGGGTAAGAGCAAGCGCACGTCGTCAGGCGGTCCGCGTCCGCCCGTGAACCTGTGGCCCCGCCGCATTATCACGGGCCTAGGCCTGATTCTGATCCTGGCTCTCATCGTGTGGGGCGTTGTTGCTCTCGTCCGCGCTGTTATCGGCGTATTCACCTCGGATCCAGTTCCGCAGTCCAGTACGCAATCCGTTCAATCGGGCACGGTGGACGCCTCCGGTTACACGCTCAAGGGCGGTCAGGAGGCCACCGCGGATGGTCTACTGACGGACGGCACAGCGATTGAGATTCCGGTGTGCCTCGACAAGGACATCGCCGTCACCGCGACGGCGTCCGAGGCATCGGTCGGTTCACCGCTGTACGTGTCGGTGACGCTCGAAAACAGGGGATCGGTCGCCTGCTCGACCTCCCTGTCGAATTACACGTTGCAGGTGTCCACGGGCGGCCACCAGGTCTACGATTCGGCACGCTGCGCGGCGGATGATGAGTCTGCGAAAACCCTGCTGCTGCGCCCGACGGGCACGTGGTCCGGTTGGCTGAGCTGGGACGGCTACGTGTATGCGGATGGTTGTACGTCTCCCGCAGGCGGTGCCAAGGCCGCGACGGTGGGCACCTACAAGCTGGCCATCCAGCAGGGGAGCCGCGAGGTCGGCTCGGCCGTCGCTGACATCACCGCTCCGCCCGCGCCTCAGTCGGGCGCGCAGTCTGGTGCCCAGTCGGGGCAGAAGGCTGGGACGCAGGCTGGAACCCAGTCTGGTGCTCAGTCGGGAACCCAGAAAGCTCGGTGATGTGCTCTCCTCGTTGACGAGGCCGTGGCCGCGTGCCCGCGTCAGGTGTCGGTGAGTGCCCGCGACGTGTGTCGCGTCGTTGCTCAAGCGCCCGACGTGGGATTACCAGCCGACGACGCCCGCGCCGACGGCCTGGGCCTGGTGGGCCAGGTTTTCGACGATGAGTTGGGCGCGGTAGTGGCCGACGCTGTCGATGACTTCGATATCGGCGACGGAGGCGGCGCGCAGCTGTGGCAGGGTCGTGAAGTGCGCGGACACGGCTTTGATGGCGTTCCACGACAGGTGGGGGACCAGGGAGAGGGCGCGCACGCCGCGCGGCATGATTTCGCGGTCGAGGTCGGCGACCTCGTACACGTCCAGGCCGAGGATGTTTGCGATGGCGGTCAGGTCGACGATTCGTTCGGAGCCGAGGGAGGTGAGTTCGGCTTCGACGCGGGCGACGTCGGCGGGGTCGCGGATGTAGTCGCGCATGACGAGGGCGCGTTCGGAGGCGGATCCGCGTATGAGGTCTTCGACTTGGAGGGCGAGGAGGCGTCCCTCGGATCCCAGTTCTTCGAGGTATTCGGTGATTTCGGAGGTGATGCGGCGGATCATTTCCATGCGCTGCATGACGGTGGCGACGTCGCGCACTGTGGCGCTGTCGCGCATTTCGAGGATCGTGAGGGTTTGGAGGACTTCGTCGAGTCGCTGACTGTAGCGGTCGAGGGTGTCCACGGCTAGGTTGGCGCGCGAGAGCAGGGCTTCGGGTTCTTCGACGAGGCGGTGCTCGGTGCCCACGTAGATGGAGATCATGCGCATGGAGGCGGACAGGGACAGGACGGGCAGGTGCGTTTGGCGGGCGGTGCGCTGGGCGGTGCGGTGGCGCATGCCGGATTCGTCGGTGGGGATGGTGGGATCGGGGAAGAGCTGGACGTTGGCTTTGCGGATGCGCCATAGGTCGGGGTCGATGATGACGGCACCGTCCATTTTGCATAGTTCGCGTAGGCGAGCGGCCGTGAATGCGACGTCAAGGTCGAAGCCGCCTGAGCACATGGCCTGAATCTCGGGTGTGTAGCCCAGGACGATGAGGGCACCCGTGTGGGAGCGCTGAATTCGTTCCAGTCCCTCGCGAAGAGGGGTGCCGGGCGCAACCGCGTGCAGTGCTTCTCGAAGGATCGCTGCGTCTGAGGTCAATGTGCTTCCCTCCCGAATGACTAGGTCTGCTTTCTATTATTGCGAGTCTGTAGGAAATGCGACGCGAATCGCCGTCGCTAAATCAGAGACAGTGAACACGGTGATGCCGTCGACGCGGGCGAGGTCCTCGCTGCCTTGAGCTGGGACGATGGCTGCGGCGAAGCCCAATCGGGCTGCTTCGGCGAGGCGGCGCTGGGTGCCGGTGCAGGCGCGAACTTCACCGGTGAGGGAGATTTCTCCGACTGCGACGAGGTCGGCGCGCGGGGGTACGCCCTTGAGTGAGGACACGATGGAGATGGCCATCGCGAGGTCGATGGCGGGTTCGACGGTGCGCGCGCCGCCGACAGTAGACACGTAGACGTCGGCCCCCGACGTGTCAGCACCGATTCGGGCCTGCAGGACCGCGAGGATCATGGCGACGCGCGCGTGGTCGACGCCTGAGGTTGTGCGCCGAGGCGAGCCGCCCGACGAGGGAGCGACGAGGGACTGGATCTCGGTGGGCAGCGGGCGGCGGCCCTCGAGGGAGACGGCCGCGCAGGTGCCGGGCACGCCGCGTGTCGTGCGTGACAGGAATAGGCCGGAGGGGTCGGCGAGGCCGTAGATCCCCGAGTCGGTCAGCTCGAAGCAGCCGACTTCGTCAGTGGGGCCGTAGCGGTTTTTCACGGCGCGCAGCAGGCGAAGGCGTGAGTGTCGGTCACCTTCGAACTGGCAGACGACGTCCACGAGGTGTTCGAGGACGCGTGGACCGGCGATGCCGCCGTCCTTCGTCACGTGGCCGACGAGCAGGGTGGGTAGGTCGGATTCTTTGGCGACCCGAATGAGCGAGGCGGCGACCGCGCGCACCTGGGCGACGCCGCCCGCCCCGCCTTCGACCTGGGCGGAGGAGATTGTCTGCACGGAGTCGACGATGAGCAGGGACGGAGCCGAGGCCTCGACGTGCCCCAGGACGATGCCGAGTTCCGTCTCATCGGCGATGAGCAAGTTCGGCTCGAGCGCCCCGATGCGTTCGGCGCGCCCCCGCACCTGCGCCGCTGACTCCTCGCCCGTCACGTAGAGGACGGGGCCGCGTCCGCTCGATGCCGCCGTGCGCGCGGCCTTGGCGGCCACGTCCAGCAGCAGCGTGGACTTGCCCACGCCGGGCTCGCCGGCCAGGAGGATCACCGCGCCGGGGACGATGCCGCCGCCGAGGACCCGGTCCAGTTCGCCCACGCCCGTGGAACGTGACGTGGCGCGCTCCCCGTCCACGTCGCCAATGGGCAGCGCGGGGCGTCGTGGGGGAGACGCGGCGGCGCGCTGCCCGCCCGTGACCTCGCCCGCCTGGTCGACGGTGCCCCATGCCCCGCATTCGCGGCACTGGCCCACCCACTTGGGGGAGGTCCAGCCGCAGTCGGAGCAACGGTAGGTGATCTTCTCTTTCGCCATGGACCCACCGTAACGCGCACCGCCCCCATCTGCGGTTCGCTCGCGGGAGAGTGACGAGGCCGGGGCGAGGTCGTGGATGGGTAGCGTAGGTGATGTGCGGGTGTGAGACGATGTGGTCAGGTTCTCCAGATACGGCGAAGTGGCGGAATTGTGCCGTAAAGAACGTTGACGCGCGATGATACTTTACAAGTATCTGTAGAACGCGTGATGCTATTATCCATATGGTTAGCCGGTGTGTGTCCTCGGGAACTCGCTCCGGTACCTGCGGATGCTGCATGCCATCGACACTGAGGAAATGACATGAAGAAGGGGCGCAAGACGCGAAGGACCTGGTCCAAGCGACTGCCTGCCATGTCCGTCCTGCTCGTGTCTGCGATCCTGTATGCGATTGCGTTCATGTCCCGAGGTATGGAGGTCACGCAGGTCAGCGTCAATGATGGCGGTATCTGGGTGACCAATCAGGATCGCAAGCTCGTGGGCCATCTGAATTACGACGCCCGGATGCTCGATGGCAGGGTGTCCGTTAAGTCGGCGTCCTTCGATATCGGGCAGGCTGGTGGTGACGTGACGCTCGGGGAGGCGGGAACGCGCACGGTGTCGCCCGTGCCATGGTTCGCACGCGTGCGCTGTGCGTTGTCGATCAAGTCGCTGCGCTGGCATTGCCGCGCGCGTCGCTTGGCGACAAGCAGACAGCGTCGGTCACTGTTGTCGCGCGTCACGCGCCGTTGGAGGAGGAAACGATGAGTGACAGAGACGAGCACGTGGGGGTTGCCCCGATGCTGCCCGGCTACCAGTGGATTCGACACCTCGGATCGGGTGGGTTCGCGGACGTGTACCTGTGCCGCCAGGAGATGCCCAGTCGTGATGTCGCGGTGAAGATTGCTCGCCTGGACCGTGGGTCTGAGGCGCAGGGGGACATCGCCCGCGAGGCGGATGTGATGGCGCTCGTGTCGGGGCATCCGGCTGTCGTACAGTTGTACGGCGCGGGCACCGCACAAGATGGGCGGTCTTTCCTGGTGATGGAGTACTGTCCGGTCGCGAACATCATGGATCAGGTGCGTCAGAAACCGATGTCGACGGATCGGGCGCTGTCGATGATCATCCGCATGTGTGGCGGCGCGGAGATGCTGCATCGTGTGGGTTTTGTGCACCGTGATATCAAGCCCAGCAACATCATGGTGAATGCCTACGGCTCGCCGGTCCTGACAGATTTCGGTGTGGCGGAGCATGTGGGGACAGATCCGCGCAGCGGCCGCGATGGTTTTTCGGTCATGTGGGCGCCGCCCGAGCAGATCGCGGGTACGGCGCGTATCCATCCGACGCAGGACGTGTGGGCGCTGGGCGCGACGCTGTGGACGCTGCTGATGGGTCGCCCGCCCTTCGAGGTGCCCGACGGCGATAACACGGCTAGGGCGGTCGCGCAGAGGGCAGCGTCGGGCCGTGTCTCGCGCATCGATCGGCCGGGCGTGCCCGATGCTGTGACCGCCATCGTGCGTCGAGCGATGAGCTTGGATCCTGAGGAGCGTTTCGGGTCGGCGGCGGCGCTCGGTTATGCGCTGCAGACCGTTGAACGTGACATGCATCGCCCGGTCACGGAAATGAAGCTGAGCGTCGTCGCGCCCACCGGTGGGCCTCCCTTGGCGCTGTCGATCCCGACGCCGGCTCTCCTGGATTCGGAGCGTACGCGCACCCGTCGCAGGGGATTCTCGGAGGGGGACCAGGCCTCGTCGAACGAGGCCTGGTCGGGTAACTCGACGACGAATCGTCGCGGGGTGGTCGACTCCGAGTCGAAGCGTCCTGCGTGGGTGATTCCCGTGCTGGTGGTCGTCGGTGTGCTGGCCACGGCAGCCCTGGTTGTCGCAATGTTGACGGGCGGGGGGCACAGCGTGCGCCTGGGTGCGGGCGAGGGGCCGTCGGTCGAGGCGACGACCGAGCAGTGGAGTGACCCTGGGGGGTGGATCGAACTGCGTGCGGGAATGCTCGCCTAAGCGCAACTACGGGCGGTTCGCGAAGTACTCGAGCAGGCGAGAGTCGCCCGAAACGATGATCTCGTCGTCGGAGTTGATGCGCGTCGACGAATTCGCGTACTCGAAACGCTGCTTGGGGTGGCGAATCGCCAGGACGTTGACGCCGTAGCGGCCGCGCAGGTCAAGCTCCTCCAGCGAAAAGCCGTGCACCTCCGTGGGTGGACGCAGCTTCATGATGGAAAAGCCGTCCTTCTCCATCTCGATGTAGTCGACCATACGGCCGCCCACCAGGTGCGCCGTGCGCTTGCCCGCATCCAGGTCGGGGTAGACCACGTGGTGGGCGCCCACGCGGCGCAGGATACGCCCGTGCTGGGAGGACGTCGCCTTCACCCATATCGACGAGATCCCCATGTCGACCAGGTTCGCGGTGATCAGTACGGCCGCCTCCAGGGAGGAACCCACGCCGACGACGGCGCTGCGGAACTCGCGTGCGCCCAGCTGCTCCAGCGCATCCTTGGACGTCGCGTCGGCCTCGACCAGGGGGAAACGACCCGCGAAGGCCTGCACGCGCGAGGGGTTCTTTTCGACCGCGAGGATCTCGTACCCCAGCTGGTCCTGCGTCACCGCGACGGCTGAGCCAAAACGGCCCAAGCCGATGACAAGCGTGCCTGACTGAAGGTCCTTTGAGTCACGTTCTTCTGCCATGGCTCTATTCTTCCCTCCCCGTCCCGCGCGCGCGAACGGTGCCCAGCCACGGCCTCGTCGAACAAGTCGCCACTGCGCTGTCAACCGATGATCGGCTGCTCCTCGGGCATACGAATCACGCGGGAACGCTCACGCAATGCGAGTGCCGCGGCCACCGTCATCGATCCCGTGCGGCCCGCGAACATGAGGGCGATAAGGACGTACTTCGCGGCCATCGGCAGGTTAGGCGTGATACCCGTAGACAGGCCTACGGTGGCGAACGCGGACACGGTCTCGAACAGGATGATGTCTAATGAGTGATCTGTCATGGTCAGCAGCGCGACGACGGAGATGGCGACCAGGGCCAGGCCGAGCAGGGACACAGCGACTGCTAGGCGCACGGTCGATGTAGGGATACGCCGGCCGAAGGTCTCGATGTCGCGGTCACCTCGTGCCTCGGCGATGACGGCCAGAACCAGCACCGCGAACGTCGTCACCTTCACGCCGCCCGCCGTGGACGCGGAGCCGCCGCCGATCATCATGAGGATGTCCTGCACAAAGTGCGTCTGCGAACGCATCGAACCCACGTTGAGCGCCGAAATACCCGAGGACCGCGAATTGACGCCCGCGAGCATTGCATTGAGGATCTTCGAGGGAGTGTCCACGGACCCCAGCGTCGCCGGATTGTGCCACTCCGTCAGCGCCAGGGCGAGAGCGCCGATGAACGCCAGGATCAGATAGGTCGACAGCGTCAGCTTCGTATGTAGGCGCCAGCGGCGCGGAGTCCACATGTTTTTCGCGACGTCCATGATGACGGGAAAACCGATAGCGCCCACGGTGGTCCCCAAGATGATGGGGACCAGCATCCACCAGTCGGTGACGTGCGGTTCGAGGCCGCCGGGAAGAATCACGAAGCCCGCGTTGTTGAACACGGAGATCGCCATGAAGACGGCATCCCACACGGCGTACACGGGGTCAATACCCATGGTGAGGAAACGGGGCAGGAACATGATTGCCAGGAACGCCTGCATGCTCAGCGAGGTCGCGATGACTGCCTTGAGCAGCGTGGAAATCTGGCCCATCGCTCCCGTACCGGTCTCCTGGGTGGCGAGCATGCGCTGGGTGAGTCCCAGGTGTCGGGACACCGCGAAGGCGAGGATCGACGCCAGCGTCATGACGCCCAGGCCGCCGACGACGATGCCCGCCGCGATGACAGCCTGCCCGAAGGGGGACCAATACGATGCTGTGTCCACCGTCGTGAGACCTGTCACGCATACAGCTGATACGGCGGTAAAGAGCACGTCGACGAAGGGAGCGGGCTCGTCAGAGGCGGAAGCGATGGGCAACATGAGCAGCACGGTGATAACCCCGATGATGAGGGCGAACGTGCTGAGAGCCAGCCTGGCGGGGGAGTAGCGGGCCTGCCGGGACAGCCACGCGCGTACACGCTGAGCGTAGGACGTGGGCACCTGGGGATGTGGACCGCGGGGTCCTCCCGGCACCTGGCGGACGACAGGGGAGGGTTGTGGAGTCAGGGTTTCCGCTGAAATGGCGTGGGACGAGGCCGTGGCTCGCCCGCGCATCAGGGACCGTGTAGCACCGGGATTGGTGCGCAGCCGAGGGGGCTGAGGTCGAGGCGTGCGTCCCTTGCGTGCCGCTCCCATCGAACCTCCTTAACGACTCTGCAACAAAAGTGGATAAAGTTGCAGTTTTCATGTGGATGGGCAGTAGTATATTTCGTGAGGCTACGTAAGCGATGAACGAACGGGTTTAACGCGCCTCGCGAGCATACTGGGAGTCATTAATGGAACAGCAGTCGGCGCCGCGCTTTATGACCGTCACGGAAGTGGCGGACATCATGCGCGTCTCTAAGATGACTGTGTACCGATTGATTCACAGCGGCGAAATGCCCGCGATTCGCGTCGGAAAGAGCTTCCGAGTCCCGGAGGCTGCGGTCGCCCAGATGATCCAGGCCGGTATGTCGGATCACTCCGGTGGCCAGGCTCGCGTCATTGGCGGGTAGTATAGGCACGATGTGCCCGTTCCGGGCACCCATCATCAACCAGCGGTAGTACCTCTGCCGCCCACACTACGAGGGAGGAACCCCATGGGCTCCGTCATCAAGAAGCGCCGCAAGCGCATGGCGAAGAAGAAGCACCGCAAGCTCCTGCGCAAGACGCGTCACCAGCGTCGCAACAAGAAGTGAGCGAGCGGAGGCCCGGCCTGTTGGCCGGGCCTCACGTGTATCCGGGGCCCTATACTTGGGCGTTATGGACCGCACCATCATTCACGTCATGCGCCACGGAGAAGTGGATAATCCTAACGGTGTTTTGTATGGGCGTCTGCCCGGTTTTGGTCTGACGGAGCTGGGGCATCAGATGGCGGCGCGCGCCGCGCAGTATCTGGTGGATTCGGGTGCGGATATCGCTCGCGTCATCTCGTCGCCGCTGCTGCGCGCCCAGCTGACGGCCGCGCCAACCGCCGCCGCCTACGGTCTGAGCATTGCCTCCGATCCTCGCCTCATCGAGTCGGACAACGTCTTTGAAGGTCTGCCCGTGAACTCCAATCGCGCGATGCTGGCGAACCCGAAGTATTACAAGTACTACTGCAACCCGCTGCGCCCCTCGTGGGGCGAACCCTACCGTGACGTCGCCTCCCGGATGAGCGCGGCCCTCTCTTCGGCCCTGCGCGAAGCATGCGGCCGCGAGGCCCTGGTCGTCTCCCACCAAAACCCCATCGTCACGCTCACCCGATTCATCAACGGCCAGCCGCTGGCCCACTCGCCCAAGTCGCGTCACTGCTCCCTGGCATCCATCACGTCCTTCATCTTTTCGGGCGCGACGCTCGTGGGCACCTCCTACGCGGAACCCGCGGCAGACCTCGTCGCCCTCGCCAAGGACATGACCCCCGGAGACTCTGCTGCCGACCTGCGACGCTGACGTACAGTGCCGGTGAGCGGCGCGCAGGCATGTAATACGGGTGGCCCCATGCGGGACCGCCCGCTGCTGTTCCGCGCGTAAACCCCATGTTCCGCACGTGGGCCGCCTGTTCTGCATGTGGGCGGGGTTGCCCAGGTTCGGAATAGCGGGTCCACGTGCGGATGAGGAGGCCCGCGTGCGTATCAAGGGGACTCAGGTGCATGGTGCGGGGTGAGGCGTCGCGCCAACACGACGCGTCCCATACGCCTTACTGCATGTGAGGTCGAGTCTTAGGAAGCCTCGTTCTCAGTGCCGTTGCCGTCCTTGCCCTGCTGGCCCTGCTCACGCCTGCGGCGTTCCTCCTCGCGGCGCTTACGCTGAATGTCGCGTTCGAGGCGGAACAGGAACTCGGGATCGTCGTCTGGAGCGGTGGGGCGCTTGGGGGCCTTGGGCGCACGCGTCTGTTTCTTTTCCGCGCGGGATACCCATCGCAGCGCCAGCCATACAATCGGGCCAATCGCGGCGATCGTCGCTGTGAAGAGGATGATGAGCAGCCAGATCGCCTTGGGGAGCTTGCCGGGCATCTCGTCTTCGGGCGTGCGATGCCAGTCCGCAGCCGCGTAAATGGTGAGCGCGATCATCGCGACGAAGAAGAGGATTCTGACCATGCCCCTAGTCTAGGGGCGTGCGCTGGCCCATGCCGCCCCGTTCACTCCCGGGGCAATCCGTCTCCGCTCAGTCGCGCGTGACCGTCGGCAGCGCACCGTAGGAGGACGCAGCTCCCGGCGACAGGATCGCCGCGGCTCCCGCCCGCATGCCGTCCGCCACGGCCTCGACGAAGGGCTTGCCGAGCGCCAGGGCTGCCGCCAGCGCACCCACGCACGCGTCGCCCGCGCCCGTGGTGTCCACGGCCTCGCCGAGGTTGACAGCGGGACAGTGACCCACCTCGGCACCCGACGCCCACGCCGCCCCCTGCGCCCCCAGCGTGACGACGACGTGGCGCGGCCCCATGCCGCGTAGCGCGCGGGCCACCCCAATCGCCTCTGTCGGCGTCGCGGGCGCGGGCAGGCCCAGGGTCAGTCCGGCCTCGGTCTCGTTGACGACAAGGATGTCGATGTGCGACATCGCTGCCGGGTCCGTGTCGCGCGCGGGTGCTAGGTTGAGCAGGCCGCGCGCGCCGAAGGAGTGTGCCCACGCGAGGACCTCGGTGTTCGTGTGGGAGGGGACCTCGGCCTGCAGGACCACGATGTCGGAGGGGGCTGGGAATAACGAGGCCTTGGCGGGCTCGATCGTCACCGCGCGGTTCGCGCCCGCGTCCAAGATGATCGTGTTCTCGCCGGAGGCCGCGACAGTGATGAGCGCTGTTCCCGTGGGCCCGTCGACGTCGCGCACGTGCGTGACGTCCACGCCGTGGGCAGCCAAGTCAGCGCGCAGACGCTGGCCCGACAAGTCCGTCCCGACTGCGCCAACGAAGAGCGTCTCTGCTCCCGAGTGCGCGGCAGCCGCCGCCTGATTCGCCCCCTTTCCGCCCAGGCCGTAGGTGAGGGAGGAACCCGACAAGGTCTCGCCGGGTGAGGGGAAACGGTCAACGGTGACCGTAATGTCTTGGTTAATGGAACCGACAACAATGACGCGTGCCATGACATCTCCTATGTGACGGATGCTCTATTGTGCCACGTCACAGTCGGTATTTAAAAGCACCTCGGGGCGATTCCGGCATTATTTCAATGATTAAGTGATGCTTAAGTCGTATGCCAGTTTCCTGCGATACTACTAAAGTAACGCTTTATGGTGAACTATCCGCCGTGCGCAATTTCCGATACCTCGTTTCGACACGCCCGGCAGCCCCATCCTGCCGCGTCACCACCATCCCGTCCCAGGTGATCCGGGAAGGGGCCACGGCCTCGTCTCCCATGCGCACCACCACACCCGGTGCAGCCGGGATGGACCACCCCGCGCGCGTTCTCCTGCCCCTCCTCGGCATCTACTCGCTCGGCACTGTCTCCCTCCAAGGCTTCAACCTGGTCTACCTGCGAGTCGCCGCCGACATCGGTGCCGGTGACTCCTCCGGCCTCATCACCGCGATCCCCGGCATCGTCCTGGGCGTCGCCTGCTTCCTGTACGGCACCCTCGGCGACTTCGTCCCGCTGCGCCGCATCGTCGACGTCGGCGTCGCACTCATCGTCGCTGGATCGCTGCTCGGTTTCACCTTCTCCTCCTCCCTGACCGGCATCATCATCGCTCGCGCGCTCCAGACCCTCGGCTACCAGGCCTCCGCCTCCGCCTACATGATCCTGGCCACCGGCATCGCCGACCCCAAACGCCGCAGCCTCTACGTCGGCCTCATGTGCGCCGCCTTCCAAGGCGGAACCGCCATCGGCATGCTGTCGGGAGGCCTCCTCGCCGACATCAACTGGGCGATCCTGCTGCTCATCCCCCTCGGCGGCCTCGCCGTCCTGCCCATCATGGGACGCCGCGTGCCCGCCCGCGCCCACACCGGACGCGTCGACGTCGTCGGCCTCGCCATCTTCTCCTCCCTGGCGCTCCTCCTCACCCTGGCGGCCTCCAACCCCCGCTGGTGGCTCATCGGCGGGCTCATCCTCGGCGGCGTCATCTTCTGGCGCTACATCGGCCGCGCCCGCGCCCCCTTCATCACCCGCTCCTTCTTCACCAACGTGCCCTGGGCGCGCTCCGTCAGCCTCATCGTCATCATCTACTGCATGAACTTCACGGTCGCCCCCCTCATGAACGGCATCGGTGCCGCCCACTACGGACTCACCCCCGCGCAGGTCTCCGTGCGCCTCCTGCCCGCCTACTGCGTCGCCCTGACCGCCGCCATGAGTTCCGGGGCCGTCATGGCCCGCATCGGGCGCGGTGCTACCGTGCGTGGCTGCGTCAGCCTCATCCTGTCCGGAACCGCGCTGCTCGCCCTCTTTATGAACTCCGGCCCGTGGGTCATCACCGCCGCCATGTGCCTCATCTACGCCGGCTTCGGCGCGCTCTTCACCCCCATCTACGACACCGTCTTCGCCACCGTTGCCCCCCGGCCAGAACGGCCGCGCCGTCGCCATGAATGACCTGGCCATGCAGGGCAGCGCCGCCATCGGCATCGGCGTGTTCACCCCCTGGCTGGCCTCCGGCTCCTTCGAATCCATCGCCGTCGTCTGCGTCGGAGCCGCAGCCATCGGCATCCTCGGCGACTGGGCCCACGAGGCCCTCTGCCGCAGGGGACGCTGAGCCGCGTCGGGTCCGCGTGGCTACCCCGGCCTCGTGAAAGTCCGACTAGCGTAGCCGCGCCGGTCCGCGTCAACGTGCCCCTGCCTCGTCCTTCCCTCTAGGACAGAACCAGCGCCAACCCGGCGAGAATCGCCCACGCCAGCGTGAAGAAGCCCGTGTTGCGCAACACGACGATGAGCGCTCGGCCCGACGCGCCGGTCAGCACCGGTAGGCTCACCCCGACCGCCGGGGCCGCCGTGCCCACGCCCAGCGCGCACGTCGCCAGCGGATGCATACCCAGTGCAACGCCGAGCGCCACGATCATTCCTACCGGCACCCACGCGCAGGCCGCGAACACCCAGCGCGACGCCCGGTCACCCAGGCGCACGGCGGCCGTCATCTTGCCCGACTCGCGGTCCGTCGGAATATCACGAATGTTATTCGCCATGAGCAGCGCCACCGACAGTAAACCCAGCGCCGACGCGCACATCCACAGCCACCACGGGGCCACCTGCACCTGCGTCCAAGCCGTGCCCACGCACGCGAGCAGGCCGAAGAATACGAAGACCATCAGCTCGGACAGGCCGATACCCATGTAGGCGTACGGGTGCTTGCCGCCCGTATAGAACCATGCGGCCACGACAGCCGCCGCGCCCGCCACGATCAGCCACCACGTGCCCGACAGCGCCACCAGTGCAAGGCCCGCGACGCCGGCCAGCGCAAAGCAGCCCAGCGCCGCAGTCAGTACCGTCTTCTGCTTAGCGAGGCCGCCACCCGTCAGGCGCGCCGGACCCTTACGATTGTCATCCGTGCCGCGAATCCCATCCGAATAATCATTCGCGTAATTGACACCCACCTGCAGTGCCAACGCCACCACGAGCGCCAAGGAGGCTCGCACCGCGTCAAACCCGCCCAGATGATGCGCAGCCGCCGACCCGACAATCACGGGTGCAGCGGCAGCGGGCAGGGTGCGCAGACGAGCGCCTTCAATCCAATCCGTCACGGTAGCCCTAGCCACCAGTCTAG